>JAEZPL010000727.1 GCA_023413605.1 Pseudomonadota bacterium | reverse complement strand
CCGCCTCCAGCGTCTCCTCGATCAGGAAGCGGCGGTCGATGATCATGCGGGTCGAATCCGCCACGCAGGGCGCGGGCAGGCCGTCGAAGCCCTCGGCCTGGCCGCCGTGGATGGAGTTGATGTTCATCGTCGACTGCCGGGCGCCCTCGGGTACGACGGGCATGTCCGAATGACGGGCGGCCATGGCGGGGTAAAGCTTGCTCTCGAACGCTTCCATCACCGCGCCCATGTGGCGGATGGCCGAGTCGCCCAGGAAGGGCATGGAGCCGTGGGCGATGCGGCCCTTGGTTTCGATCTCGGCCCACCAGACGCCGCGGTGGCCGATGCACACCCGGTCCACGTTCAGCGGCTCGGGGATGATGACGTGATCGACGCGCGGGCGGGAGAAGTAGCCGAGCTTCGCCAGATGCCCGACACCGCCGTAGCCGCCGGATTCCTCGTCCACCGTGCCGGAAATTTCCAGGGCGCCGCCGAAGGGGATGCCGGCGTCCAGGATGGATTCCACCGCGATGATGGAGGCGGCGATGCCGCCCTTCATGTCGCAGGCGCCGCGGCCATAGACGCGCCCGTCCTTCACCACGCCGCCGAAGGGATCGACGGTCCAGCCGCGCCCGGCGGGAACCACGTCGATGTGGCCGTTGAAGTGCACGCAGGGGCCGGGGCGGCGTCCTTCGATTCGCGCGACGACGTTGGTGCGGGGGTAACGGCCGCTGTCGCCCGGCGCACCCTCCGCCCGCACATACTCCACCTGGAATCCGCGGGCGGCCAGCCGCCGGCCGATGAACTCGGCGCAGTCGGTGTAGACGTCGCCCGGCGGATTCACGGTGGGTATGCGGATCAGGTCCTGGGTCAGGGCGACCAGCGCGTCGCGGCGCTCCTCGATCCGGCGGAACAGGGACTCCCTCAGGTCGACCGACAATGCGTCCTCCCGCGTATCCTTTTGCGGAAGGATCGGCCAAGCCGTCCTGGATGTCGAGGCGATTCCTGATCGCTCTCTCCCGGGACGGGAGAGGGTCCGGGAGGGTCAGATGTCCAACCCGATGTCCAGGTTCGGGGCGCTGTGGGTCAGCCAGCCGACGGAGATCATGTCCACGCCCGATTCCGCGATGGCCCGCACGGTGTCCAGCGTGACGTTGCCGGACGCCTCCGTCACCATCCGGCCGTCCACCATGGCGACGGCGCGGCGCAGGGTGTCCGGCCCCATGTTGTCGAGCAGGACGACATCGACCGGCAGGGTCAGCAGATCTTCCAACTGTTCCAGCGTGTCGACCTCGACCTCCACCTTCACCATGTGGCCGATGTTGGCGCGGACGCGCTCCACCGCCGGGCGGATGCCGCCGGCCACGGCGATGTGGTTGTCCTTGATCAGCACCGCGTCATCCAGGCCGAAGCGGTGGTTGAAGCCGCCGCCCAGCCGCACGGCGTGCTTTTCCAAGATGCGCAGGCCGGGGGTGGTCTTGCGGGTGCAGACGATTCGGGCGCGGGTGCCCTCCACCTCCCGCACCAGCGCGCGGGTGGCGGTGGCGATGCCGGACAGGCGGCCCATGATGTTCAGCGCCGCGCGCTCCGCCGTCAGCAGCGCGCGGGCGCGGCCGGTCACCGTGGCGATGGTGCCGCCGGGCGGCACGTCGCTGCCGTCGCCATGCTCGACGCTGATCTCCACGGCGGGGTCGAGCGTGCGGAAGGCGGCCAGCGCCACCTCCAGCCCGGCGACGCGGCCGTCCTTGCGCGCGGCGAGCCGCGCGGTGGCGACGGCATCGGCCGGGATGATGCTGTCGGTCGTGATGTCGCCGGCCCGCCCGAGATCCTCCGCCAGGGCGGCGCGGACGATGGGCTCATAAGTCAGAGGATGGAGCATGCGGCGTCTCCGGTGCCAATCGGGTTGAACAGGGGCGGGTTGAACAGGGGGCCGGCGGTGCCGGCGAGATCCGTCAGGGTGAAGCGGTGGCGGCGCGCCGCCGGATCCTCCCGCGGGAAGTCCGTGCGGAAATGGGCGCCCCGGCTTTCGGTGCGGCCGAGCGCGGCGTGGACCACCAACCGGCCGGTCAGCAGCCGGTTGCGCGCCTCGCCCCAGCGGCGGACGGCGCCGACGTCGGTCGGGCCTTCACTGCGCAGCACGTCGAGCGCCGCGGCCAGCCGGTCGAGCCTGTGCCGCGCGGCGTGCAACCCGGTGCCGTCGCGGACCAGCCCGGCGCCCTGGTACAGCGTGCCGCGCGCCTCCGCCGTGATGGCGTCGAGCAGGGCGGCGCCCACCCCGCCGGCCACGGCCGGCGGCTGCGGCAGGGCGAAGGGGGGCAGGGCGGGCAGGATGCGTTCGGCCACGTCGCGGGCGACGCGGGCGCCGAACACCAGCGCCTCCAGCAGGGAATTGCTGGCCAGCCGGTTGGCTCCGTGCACGCCGGTGCAGGCGACCTCGCCGCAGGCCCACAGCCCTTCCAGGTCGGTGCGGCCGGACAGGTCGGTGACGACGCCGCCCATGTGGTAATGCGCGGCCGGGGCGACGGGCATCGGCTCCGTCCAGGGATCCAGCCCGTGCGCGGCGCAGAGCGCGAGGACGGTTGGGAAGCCGTGCGGCTTGGCGGCCAGCGCCGGGCGCAGGTCGAGCGTCACCCGCTCTCCCGCCGCGACGCGGGTGCCGATGGCGCGGGCCACCACGTCGCGCGGGGCCAACTCGGCCTGCGGGTCCTCGTCCACCATGAAGCGCCGGCCGCGCTGGTCGAGCAGCAGGGCACCGGCGCCACGCAACGCCTCGGTCAGCAGGGGGGCCGGGTCGGCGTCCACGGCCAGCGCCGTGGGATGGAACTGCACGAACTCCACGTCGGCCAGGGTCGCCCCGGCGCGGGCGGCCAGCGCCAGCCCGTCGCCGGTGGCCTCCGGCGGGTTGGTGGTGCGGGCGAAGGCGGCGCCGATGCCGCCGGTCGCCAGCACGACGCGCGCCGTGCGGTGGAACACCCAGCCTTCCGGATGGCAGGCGAGCACGCCGCACACCCGCCCGTGCCGCACGGCGAGATCCACCGCGAAGGCGTTCGTTTCCACGCGGATGGAAGGCGTGGCCCGCACGCGTTCGGCCAGCGCCGCGACCAGCGTCGGGCCGGTGGCGTCGCCCCCGGCGTGGACGATGCGTGCCGCACCGTGCGCCGCCTCCCGCCCCAGCAGCGGAGCGCCGTCGGGGCCGCGGTCGAAGGG
>JAEZPL010000723.1 GCA_023413605.1 Pseudomonadota bacterium | reverse complement strand
CTGTAGGCGCGCAGCACGTTGGGCACGAAGCCCAGCTTTTCCACGCACTTGTCGAACAGCGCGGCCATCTCCGGATCGAGGTCCGGCGTCTCCGGCACGGGCAGGGCCATGATGTGATCGGGCTGCGGCATTCTCTCGGTTCTCCCCAGGTGCTTGTTGGTTTGGTGCTTGTTGGTTGGTCGCCGGGCGGCCTTTTGGCCCAGTGGCTTTAGGCGTGAGGGTAGCCGCGCCTTGACCGCGCGCAAAGCCCTGACCTATGGCCAAGCCGCAAGATGATGCTCGCCAAGGCACGTCCTGGCGTGCAAAGAGTTCCCACGAATGCGACGCGATGGTTGGGGTTGATGAACGAACTGAGCGGCATGGGTGGGCCGAAGCTCGACCTTCTCTCCGTTCTCGTGGTCGAGGACAGCACCTTCATCCGCAACGTGCTCACAGCCACCCTGCGCACCATCGGGGTGGGGTCGGTGCATGGCGAACCGGGAGGCGTCGAAGCGATTCGCTTCCTGCAGGAGCGGCGCGCGTCCCTGCCGCCCGGCACGGCGCCGGTCGACCTCATCATCTCCGACCTCGTGATGCCGGAGGTGGACGGCCTGATGCTGCTGCGCTGGGTGCGCTACAGCCCCAAGTCGCCCGACCGCTTCCTGCCGGTGCTGATGCTGTCCGGCGCCGCCGACCGCGGTTATGTGGAGCAGGCCCGCGACCTGGGCGCCACCGACTTCATCGCCAAGCCCTTTTCCGCCGGCACCATCGCCAGCCGCCTGATGGCGGCCATCGCCCGGCCGCGGCGTTTCGTGCTGGCCAAGGGCTATTTCGGGCCGGACCGGCGGCGCAGCGAACGGCCGGTCGCCATGGATTGCCGCATGACCGGGCCGGGCGAAATCCTGGTGGTCCACAGCAAGTCCAAGGCGACGGGCATCGACCGTTACCCGGTCGTCTATTTCGAGTTGCCGAACCGCCTGGGCGCCAAGATTGGCATCGCGCCGAAGGACCCGGTGCCGGTGCTGCCGGACGAGGTTCTGGCCGCCGCCGACGCCGAAATCCAGAGCCGCGCCGGCGACTACGCCGCCTGGATCGGTGCGGAGGTCGAAGAGTTGGCCCGCCGCGTCGAGCGCCTGCGGACCGAGCCGGCGGCCGTGCCGGCGCTGATGGCGCAGATCAACCGCACGGCGCACGAGATGCGCGGGCAGGGCGGCATCTTCGGCTATCCGCTGATCACGCAGATCGCCAAATCGCTGTACGAGGCGACGCACGGCACCGCGGTCACCATCACGGCCAAGGAGCATCTGTTCTTCAAGGCCCATGTGGACGCCATCAAGGCCGTGATGAACGGCCGGATCAGCGGCGACGGGGGAACCACGGGCAAGCAGCTTCTGGCGTCGCTGGACGTGGCCAAGAAGAAATACGCCAAGGCCGACGGCGATGCGGAACCCGTCTAGTTTCACCTGCGCCGGTCGAAACGCGCAATCGTGGGAACTCTCTGCGAAACGCCCGGTTGTCGGGTCTGGTGTCACCAGCGGCCCACCGCAAGGTGCCGGGCCGCGTCCAGGGGGAGCGGAACGAAACCATGCGTCACAGGATCATCGCGACGGCGGTCGCGGCGTCGGCGGTCATGATGCTGCTTGCCGGCTGTTCGTCCGACATGAGCGGCCGATCCGGGGCCGGAATGAGCGGCAGCAGCACCCCCAGCTCGTCCACATCGGGCGCCGGTACGGCCGGTGCGGCGCGCGAAGGCGGCCTGGATAGCCGAACCATCTCGCCGGAGGAGCAGGGCATGGGGCAATCTCCGACGCGGGATTCGCTGACCAACCCGAACCGTGCCGGCTCCGGCTCCTCCAGCGTGTCGCCGTATCCGCGGACGAGCCGCAATCAGACCCAGACCATCTCTCCGGACCAGCCCGGCATGGGGGAATCCCAGACCCGCCGCTCCCTGCCCAACAGCGCGGGATCGCAGTAAAGGTACGGACTAAACAAACGAAGCCCGCCCGCCATCCTCTGGAATGACGGGCGGGCTTCGTCCTGTGCCTGGAGAAATCAGGCCTTCTTCACGAATTCCGATTTCAGGTTCATCGCGCCGATGCCGTCGATCTTGCAGGCGATGTTGTGCCCGTCGGCCCCGTCAACCAGGCGGATGTTCTTCACCTTGGTGCCTCCTTTGACGACCAGGGACGAACCCTTGACCTTCAGGTCCTTGATCACGGTCACGGAGTCGCCGTCGTTCAGCGGGTTCCCGTGGGCGTCCTTGACGCCTTGCTCCTGCGACGCGTCCGCACCGGCGCTGCCAGCGGCTTCCGGGTTCCATTCATGGGCGCACTCCGGGCAGATCCAAAGGCTGCCATCCTGATACACGTGTTCGGAGTTGCACTGCGGGCACTTCAATTGATCGTCCATCACATTCCTCGTCGCTGACGCGCGCATCCTAGTGCATGGGCGGGGTGATCGGAACCACAACGGGCCTGCGGTGCGCAAAGGCGATGAACCGTCACATCCAGGCGCTGCCCGCCCCGCGTCGAATCTCCTCCATGCGCTCCACGGCCTCCTTGAAGCCGTTCAGGGAAAAGCGGATTTCCGACTTGGCGCCGGCGGGCGTCTGGCCGACGGCCGTCACGCCCTTCCCGGTCACCATTTTCTCGACCAGCGTCTGGTTCGTGGCGGGATCGGAAATGGCGCAGGTTCCCGATTCGAAGGGGAAGGGCTTGCAGGAGAGTTCCGGGCGGATCAACGTGTTGTCCACCCAGATGCGCACACCTTTGTCGACGTCCGTGCCCGCGTCGTCGAGGCGTAGGCGAATCCCCTCCATCCAGCGCTCGGTGGAGCGCAGCCAGACGAGGCGTGACTTGCGGTCGCTGCCCGTGCGCGACCCCAGTTCGCATTCCACGCGCTTCGTGTCGCTCCACACCTGGCAGTAAAGCTTCCAGGCCTTGAACGTCTCCGTGAATTCCTGGAAAGGCGGCGCGGG
>JAEZPL010000717.1 GCA_023413605.1 Pseudomonadota bacterium | reverse complement strand
AGGCGGTCGATCTCGTCCTGGTCCATGGCGTTGCTGGTCATCTGCGGTCCGTGCAGCAGCACAGCTTCCGGGTCGTCGGCCGGGCGGTCGGTGGCGAAATTCGTGACCACGTCGGCCGGCGCGGCGGCCGGACGCGTGTGGTTCTGCCGCACCTCGTCCCCGAAGGCGGCGACGATCATGTCCACCTTGGATTCGATGTGCTTCAGCGTGCGCACCACCTTGGAAATGCGCTGGCCGGTGATGTCCTGGAAATTGCACGCCTCGAAGATTTTGGTGACCTGATCGGTCAGCTTCGCCGAGTTTTCCGGGTCGATCTGGCCGGCGATGCCGGTGATCACGTCGCAGGCGTCGAAGATGGCGAAGGTCGCCTGCTCCGTGGCGCCGACCACCGCGTCCAGTTCGTCGGTCGCGTTCGGAATGTGCTGGTCCCGGATTTCCGCCGGCTGGAGCGCCGCCAGTTCCACCTTGGCGCTCTCGATGAAGCGGGCAAGGTCCACCACCTCCTTGTAGAGGCGCAGGTCGGTGGCGGAAATGTCGCCGTCCATGGTGGCGAGGATGGAGCGGACGACGTCCGTCACCTCGTCCCGCGACAACGGGCGGGCCGCCTCCGCGTGGGCGATGTCGATCTGCTGGCGCAGGAGCTTCTGTTCGGCGAGCGAAGAGGATACGGGCGGGGCCATGGTCATTCCGATGTCTTGTCCGGCCTGCGTGCGGTTCGGGTCCGTCGGCACGGTCCAGGCACAGCCGGCCGACACTGGGAGACCCCAGAATCGCGCCCTTGCACGGCAGCCGCCGACTCGGATCTGTTTCAGCACGTTTTAACCTAGTTTCGGTCGGTTAACACGCCGTTAAGGGGCCGAAACGAAGCGAGACGTCCGCTCTGAACGCCTGTCCTGAACGCCCCCACCTACTTGGTCGGCGCCGCCGGCACACCGCGCCGTTCGATGAGGGCCGAGGTGACTTCCTTGGCCTTCAAGGGGTCCATGGAGGCCAGGATGGGCGCGGTCTTCGTTTCTTTCATGCGCTCGATCACGCCCAGAAGAACGGGCATGTCCAGCTCCTCGAAGATGCGCGCGGCCTCCTTGGGCTTCATGGTCTCGTAAATCTTCACGAGACTTTCCAGCTGGGCTGCCTGCTTCTCGTCGCCCTGGCGCATCAGCTTCTGGATGTCGGAGCGGACCTTTTCCATCTCCTGCACCTTCTGGTCGATCCGCTTTTCGGCGGCGGTCAGAAGGGCTTCGCGCTGCTCGATCTCCTTGGTGCGGCGCTCGATCTCGGCGCGGCGTTCCGCGAAGTGCTGGAGCAGCTCCTCGTTCTTGACGGGGCCGAGGGCCGCGTTGTCCGGCGGCGTGGCGGCGGCCGGCGCCAGCCCTCCGCTCGAACCGCCCTGTGCGGGCACCGGATTGTGCGGAGCGGCCTTTTCCGCGGTTGCCGCGACCTGCATCGACGCCGCGGGTCCCTGCCCCTGGGCGAGCGTGACCGGAAATTCCGGCATCCGCGCCTCACGCGTGGCGACTTGCCACAGGTCGCCGGCGCGCACGCCCAGCATCAGCACCGCGACGAAGATGGTCAGCGGCAGCAGGCGGAAGCGCAGCCCCCGCATGCGCTCGCGCAACCGTTCGGACAAAGGGCGGCGCGGAGTCGCCGGCTTGCGCTTCGCCTTGGCCTTGCCCTTCGGCTTGCCTTTCACGGCTGGTTTCGCCGCCGTCTGGGATGTCGCCTGGGCCGTTGCCGGATTGCCGGCGACGGACGGGCTGGTGCGGACGCCGGTGGGCACAGCGCCCGCCGGACGGATCACGACCTTGGGTTCCGATCCCGCGGCGGCGGGAGTGCCCTTCGCGGTGGGTGCGTCGCTCATCCGACCCCCTTGCCAGCGTTCTCGATGGCTTGCAGCAGTTCACGTTCCGCACGGGACAGGCTTTCGCCCTCGCGGACGATGGGATCGCGCGGCTCCGGCGGCGGGGCCGCCCGACGCAGCGGCGGGTCGGCGCGCAGAGGCTCCGCCCGCAGCGCCTCACCCCGGAAGGGATCGGCCCGCAAGGGCGGGTCCTCATCGTGGTCGTGATCGTGGTCATGATCGTCGTCATGGTCGTCGATCATCACCGACCGCGGCGCGACCGCGGGGCGTGCGCCGAGACCCGGACGCGCCGGACCACGCGCTCCCGCCTTCGACCGCTCGTCGCCGATGCCGCCCAGCCGGTTGGCCATGGCGTCCGCCGCCTCGATCATGAATTCCAGTTCGTCGCGCAGGGTCTGCGCCTTGGTGACCGTGCGCTGAAGATCCTCGCCGGTGTCGTGCGCGGTCTTCTTCAGCCCCCGCACGCCGGTTTCGGCGCGCGCCATGGCCTCGTTCAGGCCGCGGATCAGGTCGTTCATCTCGCCGCGGCTCTCCCGCAGCTTGATGATCTCCTTGTTGAGGATGATCGCGTAGGCGATGGTCGCGGCCAGCAGGCCGACCATCACCAGGTCGAGAATGAGCGAGAGGGTCGGGCTCATAGCCGCATGACCTCCTGCTTGGGAAGTTCCCGCTCGATCCGCACGGCGATGTGCCCGCCCTTGCGGCCCATGCGGCCTTGGAACATGGAAACGTCGCCGCAGCGCAGCTCGATGGCGCCGTCGGGCGTCGCGTTCAGCAGAATGCGCGTGCCAACGCGCCAGTTCAGCACGTCGTGCAGCGTCATCGTCACCTCGTCCAGCACGGCCGAAATATCCACGTCGGTCACCAGCAGTTCCGACGCCAGGTGGGTTTCCCAGATCGAGTCGCGGCCGAACTTCTCACCCATGAACATCTGGAGCAGCAGCTCACGGACGGGTTCGAGGGTGGCGTAGGGGATCATCAACTCCAGCCGGCCGCCGCGATCCTCCATGTCGATGCGCAGCTTGACCAGCACGGCCGCGTTCGCGGGGCGCGCGATGGTGGCGAAACGCGGGTTCGTTTCCAGCCGGTCGAAACGGAAGGTGACGGGCGACAGCGGGTCGAACGCCGCGGACAGGTCCGACAGCACCACATGGACCATGCGCTCCACGAGGTTGCGTTCGATGGTCGTGTAGGGGCGGCCTTCGATGCGCATCGCCGCCGTGCCGCGCCGGCCGCCGAGCAGCACGTCCACGATGGAATAGATCAGCGCCGAGTCCACCACCATCAGGCCATAGTTGTCCCACTCCTCCGCCTTGAAGACGGAAAGCATGGCCGGCAGCGGGATCGAGTTCAGGTAGTCGCCGAAACGCACCGACGAGATCTGGTCGAGGCTGACCTCGACGTTGTCGGAGGTGAAGTTGCGAAGGCTGGTGGACATCATGCGGACGAGGCGGTCGAAGACCACCTCCAGCATGGGCAGGCGTTCGTAGTTGACCAGCGCCGAGTTGACCAGCGCCATGATGCCGGAGTTGTCGCCGTCCCCCGCGCCGCCCTGGTCGAAGCCCAGCAGGCTGTCGATCTCGTCCTGGTTCAGGACGCGCGTCGAACCGCCGCCGCCGCCCATATCGCCCATGTCGCCCATATCGCCGTTGTCTTCGGCGAGGGCTGCCCATTCGGCGGCGAGCCGTTCCTCTTCGCTGAGTTCCTCGGTGTTGCTCATGCGTCGCCCTCGCCGTCCCGCCTACTGGACCAGCATTTCCTTGAACAGAACGTCCTTCACCTTCGTGGGGAAGGCGGCCGCGTTGATGCGCATCAGCAATTCCTGGCGCAGGCGGTACATGCCCGCCGAACCCTTCAGATCCTCCAGCCGCAACTCGCGCAGGTAAACCTGGAAATTGTCGATGATGCGCGGCAGCACATGCTCGATGGCGCTCTGGTCCTCGCCTTTCGACAGTTGGATCGAAATCTTGATCTTCAGGAAGGCGGGACGCTTGCCGCTGCTGTTCAGGTTCACCAGCATGTCCGGCAGATCGTAGAAAACCGGCGCTGCATGCAGATCGGGCTTCGGCGGCTCCTCCGCGTGCTCGACCTGCTCTTCCTTCTTGCCGAGCAGCGAATCCAGAAGACCGCTGAAATACACGCCCGCGCCCGCGCCGATCAGCAGCACAAGCGGCAGGATGACGAACAGGACAAGCTTCTTGCCGCTGAACTTCTTGCGCGGCAGGCCGTCGGGCGAAGCTTCGCCGGCGTCTTCTTCAGCGTGCGCGGTCATGGAATCCTAAGCGCGAGCGGTGGCAGATATTGGCCTTACCGGCATCCAACACCCTATCTTTCGGATAGTTAACAAAGCCTTACAACGCGCGGTCGAGGCTGTGACCGAACGGCAACCAGCGCTTCGGCACGGAAATTGATTGGGGCTTGGGTGGAGAACTCCGTGCCGAGGGAGGACCACGCCCGGACCCGCGACTTTAGCCGATTCCCGACCGCTGACCGCCCTTCCCCATCCCACGTCGGGAGAGGGGGGCCGCCACCCGCACGCCCGAGGCGTCGCGGGAACGGGATTCTTTTGCCCGGCGCATCCGGCAGGCCTTTCCGGCCCCGCGGCAGGAATTGCCCGGCAGCGGCTGCCGCGGCCTCCCTTCACGCCTCACCCGCGTCCGGATTCCGTCTGGACTCCGCATTCGCCTGACTTGGCACACCCCGTGCATTGATGTCGGCGCCGGTCGGGAAGGCCCGCCGGCCCGAGATGAAACGAGGTCGCCGATGGAAAACCCGATCTACGTCGCCCTGTCGCGCCAGATGTCCCTGCGCCGCCAGCTGGACGTGATTTCGAACAACATCGCGAACATGAACACCACGGGCTTCAAGCAGCAGCGCATGCTGTTCACGGAGTTCCTGGAGCGTCCGGGCATGCACGAGCAGGTCAGCTTCGTGCAGGATCGGGCGGTGGTGCGCGACCTCACCGTCGGCGGGCTGACGCAGACCGGCAATCCGCTGGACGTGGCGCTGACCGGCCACGGCTACTTCACGGTCGACACGGTGAACGGGCCCCGCTACTCGCGGGCCGGCAATTTCCGCCTGAACGACCAGCGGCAGGTGGTGGACGGCGGCGGCCTGCCGGTGCTGGCCGACAACGGCCAGCCGATCACCATCCCGGACGGCACCCGCGACATCAAGATCACCGGCGACGGCACCATCGCGACGGAACTGGGCCCGGTCGCCAAGCTGAACATCGTCACCTTCAAGAACGAGCAGCTGATGACCGAAGTCGGCGCCGGCCTCTACGTCAGCGACGAGGAACCGCAGCCGGCCCCGGCCGACACGAAAGTGGCACAGGGAATGCTTGAGAATTCGAACGTGAAGCCGGTGGTGGAGATGACGACGCTGATCGAAATCCAACGCCAGTACCAGAGCAACCAGCGGCTGATCGACAACGAACACGACCGCATGCGCAACGCCATTCAGAAGCTTGGCCGCACGGCCTGACCGGACGAGAGAAGGAGCACGTACCATGCGCAGCCTCGCCATCGGCGCCACCGGCATGATCGCCCAGCAGATGAACGTCGAAACCATTTCGAACAACATCGCCAACGCGACCACCACCGGCTTCAAGAAGCAGCGTGCCGAGTTCCAGGACCTGCTGTACCAGAACTTCCGCCGCATCGGCTCCACCTCGTCGGACGCCGGCACCATCGTGCCGACCGGCGTGCAGGTGGGTGCCGGCGTGCGCGTCGCCGCGGTCGCCCGCGTGCTGGAGCAGGGCAACCTGACGGTCACCGACAACAAGCTGGACGTCGCCATCAACGGCTCCGGCTACTTCCAGATCCAGCTGCCCAGCGGCGACACCGCCTACACCCGCGCCGGCAACTTCAAGCTGTCGCCGGAAGGCATCATCGTCACCGCCGACGGCTATCCGGTGCAGCCCAACATCACCGTCCCGGCCGAAGCCGTGGACGTCGCCATCAACCCGTCGGGCGAGGTGCTGGTGAAGCTGGACGGCCAGGTGGAGACGCAGAACGTCGGCCAGCTCCAGCTGGCCACCTTCGCCAACGCGGCCGGCCTGGAAGCGGTGGGCGACAACCTGTTCCTGCAAACCCCGGCGTCGGGCCAGGCGGTCGCCGGCAACCCCGGCAACCCCGGCTTCGGCCGCGTGACCCAGGGTGCGCTGGAGACGTCCAACGTCAACGTCGTGCAGGAGATCACCACGCTGATCTCCGCCCAGCGTGCCTACGAAATGAATTCCAAGATCATCAAGACCACCGACGAGATGATGCAGCAGGCCACGCAGATGCGCTGACGCCGCATCCTAGCCCGCGCTCTCCATCGAAGGATCCGCCGCCATGCCCCGCATCGCCTCCCTCCTCCTCGGCTCCGCGCTCGCCGCCGCCATCCTCGCCGGCCCGGCCCAGAATGCCCTGGCCCAGAACGGCCTGGGCCAGAACGCCCAGGACCCCTATGGGGACGCGCCGCAGACGTTCGAGCGGCCGCAGCCCGTCGTCTATGGACCGGCGCACGTCGAGGCGGCCCTGTCGGAGGCGCTGGCCCGCTACATCACCGTGGGGCGCCTGCAGATGGAGCTGGACAGCCGCGCCATCGAGCTGCGCGCGCCGGCGGGCGCCGGCAGCCTGACGGTGGAGAATATCTACTACAGCCCGGTGCAGGGCCGGTTCGCCGCCGAAGTCGTGGTGGCGGATACCCGCCCGACGGTGCGCCTGCCGGTGGCCGGCCGTGCCTTCGGCGTGGTGCAGGTTCCAGTGCTGTCCCGCCGCTTCGTGCCCGGCGACGTGATCGGCGCCGCCGATGTCGACTGGCAGGACGTGCGCACCGACCAGACCGGCAGCGACATCGCCGCCACAGACGCCCAGCTGATCGGCATGACGCCCAAGCGGGGCGTGCCGGTGAACCAGCCGGTCCGCCTGCGCGACCTTCAGTCGCCACGGATGATCGACAAGGGCGCCCTGGTCACCATCACGCTGGCCACCGCGAACCTTACGCTGTCCGTCCAGGGCAAGGCCCTACAGGACGGCGGCAAGGGCGAGGTCATCCGCGTCGTCAACACCCAGTCGAACCGCATCGTCGAAGCGACGGTCGCCGGCCCCAACATCGTCGCCGTGGCAAAGCCCGGCGTGATCGCGAAGTAAGGAGAAATCTCCAATGCCCGCCCACCAGACCGTTGCCCGTTCGGCTTTCCGCTTCGCGCTGCTCGCCGCCGTCGCCGCCGGCCTTCCGGCCTGCAACGCCCTGTCCCGCGTCGGTGACATCGGCTCCGCTCCGGCGTTGACCAAGATCCAGGACCCTCAGGCGCAGCCCGGTTACCAGCCGGTCAGCCTGCCGATGCCGACCCCACTGCCGACCGAGCGCAACCCGAACTCCCTGTGGCGCAACGGTTCGAAAGCCTTCTTCAAGGACCAGCGCGCGAGCAAGGTGGGCGACCTGCTGACGGTGGACATCCAGATCAACGACCAAGCCCAGCTGAACAACGAAAGCAAGCGGTCCCGCGACAACTCCGACAAGGCCGGCCTGCCCAGCTTCTTCGGCTTCGAGACCAAGGCGCTGACGCGTGCCCTGCCCGACGACGTGAGCGCCGACAGCCTCGTCGACCTGTCCAGCAGCACCTCCAACGCCGGCAAGGGCAGCGTCAACCGCAAGGAGCAGATCACCCTGAAGGTGGCGGCGCTGGTCACCCAGACCCTGCCGAACGGCAACATGGTCATCCAGGGCCGCCAGGAAGTCCGCGTGAACTACGAGGTGCGCGACCTGATCATCACCGGCGTCATCCGGCCGGAGGACATCACCGCGCAGAACACCATCAGCTACGAAAAGGTTGCCGAGGCCCGCATCTCCTACGGCGGCCGCGGCCAGATCAGCGACGTGCAGCAGCCGCGCTACGGCCAGCAGCTGTTCGACATCATCATGCCGTTCT
>JAEZPL010000402.1 GCA_023413605.1 Pseudomonadota bacterium | reverse complement strand
GGCCTGGCCCAACCTGCGCATGATCGAGTTCGCCGACGACCTGCTGGGCCGCCGGGGCGAACTGGTCGACGCCGTCCGCGCCCGCCACACCGCCTATGGCAAGGAGCGTCCGGACCTCGTGCAGTTTCTGATCGACAACGGCCGCGTCCGCGAAGTCGCAGATCTTATCGATTGAGCCCGCGAGTTATCGACCGATCGGCTGGGCCTCACCGGAAATTCCTCCCCTCTGGAAACACGCCCGACGATGCGGCCGGGCGTGACGGTTCGGGTTCCGTCAGGTCGTTCAGGCGGTGGGTCAGGTCGGTCAGGCGCTCGACGCGCAGGTGGATGACCTCGCCGCCTTCCGGGTTGGGCTTGCCGTCCTTCTCCACGCGGCCGGTGGCGGCGATCAGGCGGGCGGTCATGATCTCTTTCCGGAATTTCTCGAACACGTCGGGCATGATGACGAGGTTGGCGATGCCGGTCTCGTCCTCCAGCGTGATGAAGATCACGCCGTTGGCGCTGCCCGGCCGCTGGCGGACCAGCGCCAGCCCCACCACGGTCACCCGCATGCCGGACCGGGTGGTGCGGAGCCGTTCCGCCGCGACAACGCCCGTGAAGCCGCCCGTGAAGCCGTCGCGCAGCAGCGCCATGGGGTGCGCCTTCAGCGACAGGCACAGGCTGCCGTAGTCCATCACCACATGCTCGCCCAGCGCCATGGAGGGCAGCGTCACCTCCGGCTCCGCGACGGCGGAATCGTCGAGGGTCGCGAACAGCGGCAGCGGCTGCTCCCCCAGCGCCTTCACCGCCCACAGCGCCGCCCGCCGGTCGAGCCCGACGGAGCGGAAGGCGTCGGCCTTGGCCAGCCGCTCCAGCGCCGCGACCGGCAGCCGCGCCCGTCGCCACAGGTCGTACGGGTCGCGGTAGCCGGCCCCGCGGGAGAGGGTGAGCTTTTCGGCATCGCCCTCGGCCAGTCCCTGGACGAGCCGCAAGCCGAGGCGCAGGGCGTGGCGGTTTTCTCCCTCTCCCCTCCGGGGAGAGGGTCGGGGTGAGGGGGTTCTCCCTCTCCCCTCCCCGGAGGGGAGAGGGGATTCGGGCATTAGCTCCAGCGTGCAGTCCCATTCCGACCGGTTCACGTCCGGGGGCAGCACCGTCACGCCGTGCTCGCGGGCGTCGCGGACGATCTGGGCGGGGGCGTAGAAGCCCATGGGCTGGCTGTTCAGCAGAGCGGCGGCGAAGACGTCGGGGTACCAGCGCTTGACCCAGGCGGACACATAGGCCAGCAGGGCGAAGCTGGCGGCGTGGCTTTCCGGGAAGCCGTATTCGCCGAAGCCCTCGATCTGCTGGAAGCAGCGCTCGGCGAAGGCGCGGTCGTAGCCGCGGGCGACCATGCCTTCGATGAACTGGTCGCGGAAGGTGTGAACCAGCCCGGTCTTGCGGAAGGTGGCCATGGCGCGGCGCAGGCGATCGGCGTCCTCCGGGCTGAAGCCGGCGCCGACGATGGCGATCTTCATCGCCTGCTCCTGGAACAGCGGCACGCCCAGCGTCTTCTTCAGCACCGCCTCCAACTCGGCGGAGGGGTAGGTCACCGGCTCCTCCTTGTTGCGGCGGCGCAGGTAGGGGTGGACCATGTCGCCCTGGATCGGGCCGGGGCGCACGATGGCGACCTCGATGACCAGATCGTAGAACTCCTTGGGCCGCAGGCGGGGCAGCATGGACATCTGCGCCCGGCTTTCCACCTGGAAGACGCCCAGGCTGTCCGCCCGGCAGAGCATGTCGTAGACCTCCGGGTCGTCCTTCGGCACGGAGGCCAGGGTCAGTTCGCGCCCGTAATGCCGGTCCAGCAGGTCGAAGGCCTTGCGCATGCAGGTCAGCATGCCCAGCGCCAGCACGTCCACCTTCAGGATGCCCAGCGCGTCGATGTCGTCCTTGTCCCACTCGATGGTCGTGCGGTCCTCCATGGCCGCGTTGGCGACGGGGCACAGGTCGCTCAAAGGGCCGCGGGTGATGACGAAGCCGCCGACATGCTGCGACAGGTGGCGGGGGAAGCCGATCAGCTCCTGCGCCAGCTCCAGCGTCTGCTTCAGGCGCGGGTCGTCGGGGTCGAGCCCGTAGCGACGGGCGCGTTCCTCGTCCACGCCGTCACGGCTCCAGCCCCAGATGGAACCGGACAGCCGCGCCACCAGATCGGCCGACAGCCCCATGGCCTTGCCGACCTCGCGGATGGCCCCGCGCGCGCGGTAGCGGATGACGGTTGCGGTCAGCCCGGCGCGGTCGCGGCCGTATTTCCGGTAGATGTACTGGATGACCTCCTCGCGCCGCTCATGCTCGAAGTCCACGTCGATGTCCGGCGGCTCGTTGCGGGCGGCGGAGATGAAGCGCTCGAACAGCAGGTCGGTGGTGGTGGGATCGACCGACGTGATGCCCAGGCAGTAGCACACGGCGGAGTTGGCCGCGGAGCCGCGCCCCTGGCACAGGATCTCCTGTGATCGGGCGTAGCGCACGATGTCGTGCACCGTCAGGAAATAGGGCGCGTAGCGAAGCTGTCCGATCAGGGCCAGTTCGTGGTTCAGCGCCTTGGTCACCTTCTCCGGAATGCCATCCGGATAGCGCCGTGCCGCCCCGCGCCAGGTCAGGTCGATCAGGGTTTCCTGCGGGGTGCGGCCGTCCTCGGCCACCTCGT
This sequence comes from Pseudomonadota bacterium, assembly GCA_023413605.1. Taxonomy (GTDB): domain Bacteria; phylum Pseudomonadota; class Alphaproteobacteria; order Azospirillales; family Azospirillaceae; genus Azospirillum. Next base: position 6,686 of record JAEZPL010000402.1, on the reverse strand, counting down.
CCGGGTATTCGTAGCGCAACTCCTCCAGCGAGAAGCGGCAGGCCGCGGCGATCTCCACCGTGCGGGCCACGGCCTGGGGGTAATGGCGGAACAGGCGCGCCATCTCCACGCCGGCCTTCAGGTGCCGCTCCGCGTTGGCCGACAGAAGCCAGCCGGCCTCGTCGATGGTGGTCTTCTCGCGGATGCAGGCCATCACGTCGGCCAGCGGGCGGCGGGCCGGGGAATGGTAGAGCACGTCGTTGGTCGCCACCATCGGCACCCGTTCGGCCTCCGCCAGCCCAGCGAGCCACGCCAGCCGCCGGGCATCGTCGCCGCGGTAGCGGTGGCTGGCCGCGAGGTGGAGCTGCCGGCCCAGGCCGTTGCGCCAGTCCCGCAGTTCGTGGACGAAGGACTCGTCGCGCCGGTCGGGCGGCAGCAGCAGGAACAGCATCCCCTCGGCGTGCTCCAGCACGTCCTGCCGGCCGATGAAGCAGGCACCCTTCGGCGCCCGCCGCTTGCCCAGCGTCAGCAGGCGCGACAGCCGCGCGTAGGCCGCGCGGTCGGTGGGGTAGGCCAGCAGGCTCGCCGCGTCCGTCAGGTCCAGCCGGCAGCCGACGACGACCCGGACGCCGCGCTCCCGCCCGGCCTTGTGCGCCTGCACCACGCCGGCCAGCGAGTTCCGGTCGGTCACCGCGATGGCCGCATGGCCGAGCGACGCGGCGGTCATCGCCAGTTCGTCCGGATGGGACGCCCCCTCCAGGAAGGAGAAGCTGGTGGAGACCTGGAGTTCGGCGTAGGGGGTCATGTCTCCCCGCCCTCACCCGAAGAACCCGTGCAGGAACCACAGCGCCGGGACGCCGGGCTGGTAGAGACCCTGGCGGAAGACCCAGAAGCGGCGGCCGTCGGTGTCCTCGACGCGGTAATAGTCGCGGGTCACCCCGGTGCCTCTTTGATGTGGGCGGCGCCACCATTCGGCCTCGATGCGCTCCGGGCCGTCGGCGTGCCTCACGCGGTGCTGGACGCCGCGCCAGCGGAACATGGCCGGCGGGTCGTCGGGGACGGGGGCGACGGCCTCGATGGGCTCCGGCGGAGCGAGCAGCCGGACCGGGCGCGGGCGGTCGGTCGGCCAGGACAATGGGGGCCAGGATGACGTGTTCGCCGCCATAAGGGGAGGGGCCGGGGCGACGCTGCGCTCCGGCAGCCAGCTTGCCCGCGGGACGAGGCGCAGCACCGCGCGCTCGCCCAGCCGGTTGCCGAGCCGGTCGACCAGCTCCCCCAGTTCCGATTCGTCGCGGGCCGTCCCGTCCAGCGCCGCCTGCACCGCCCCCAGCGGCCCCGCTTCGGTGGCGGACAGGACCAGCACCTCGATGCCGGGGCCGGTCTCTATGCGGTCCAGCTTCTGCGTGAACAGGCGCATCAGCGCGCCGACGTCGCGCACCGGGCGGCTGGTGCCGATGGCGAGCGCCTGCGGCGGGGCCTCCAGCCGGCGGTCCACCCGGTGCGCCTCCAACACCAGCCGGCGGGCGCCCTCGCCGGTTTTCTCCAGCCCGGCGCAGAGCGTGTCCAGCAGGTGCCGCACGGCGGCGGCGATGGACTCGGGCGTCGAAATCGGCTCGGGCAGGGCAAGCCGGGCGGTGTGCGGCGGCACGGGCAGGCGCGGCGACACCGGCTCGTCCAGCCGTCCAAACATCTGGTCGAGCCGCCGCGCGACCTCCCGCCCGAACCGGGCGGCCAGGGTGGCGCGCGGCATTCCGTGCAGATCGCCGATCCGCCGCAAGCCCACGGCGGCCAGCCCCTGGACGATGGCGGGCGGCAGGCGCAGCGCGGCGATGGGGAGGACATTCACCCTCTCCCCCCCGGGGAGAGGGGAGGGCGAGGGGGAAAAACGCGCCAGCCCCCAGGCGGCGGCCGGGGTGTCCGCGACGGCCACCCGCGACTCGAAGCCCGCGGCCGCCAGCCTCGCGCGCAGGTCCGCGGCGAGCGCGTCCTCCCCGCCGAACAGGTGGGCACAGCCGGTGATGTCCAGCACGATGCCGTCGGCGGCGTCCGGCGCGGTCCAGGGGGTGTAGCGCGTGCACCAGGCGGCGAGCCGTTCCAGCAGGCGGGCATCCGACTCGGGATCGGCGTCGAAGACGGCCAGGGCGGGTTCAACGGCGCGGGCGTCGGCCAGGGTCATGCCGTCCCGCACTCCGGCGGCCTCCGCCGCGCGGTTCGTCGCGCCCACGGTCAACCGCCCCCGCTCCGCCAGGACGGCGGCCAGCGGGCGGTCGCGCAGTTCCGGCGCGCGGCGCGTGTGGGCGTCGGTGGCCAGCCGCGGCAGCCAAAGCGACAGGATACGTCGCGCCATGCCCATCCTCCCTCCCGCTGATCGTCCGCTCATGAACAAAACAAGAACATAATAGCGGCAAACGCAGGCGGATGGGAGTCCCTGTCACGACCCCAGCCCGGCCCCTTACCCTGGACCCTTACCCTGGACCCTTGTCCCGGCCCATGCGAGGGACGACATTCTAAGGATGAAACCGAATCCGATCTGCGTCACCGCCGCGCTGCTGCTCACCGCCTGCGCGACCGAGTTCCAGGACGAGATGCCGGGCCGGGCCCAGACGCCTCCGCCGACCCAGGCGCAGGCCGGCACGCCGGTTGCCGGGCTCCAGTATGCGCAAAATCCCTATGGCCAGGGCAGCCAGTTGAAAACGCTGCGGCAGCTTCAGGATGAGGCCGACGGCCGGCCGATCCATCCGCCGTCCTCCGCCCAAGGCGGACGGGTGCCACAGGACCTGCAAGCCCAGCAGCAGAACCCGCAGCAACCGCCGGCCCGGCGTCGCGGCAGTTCCTCCCCACCACCGCCGCCCGTCACATTGCAGGAACCGCCGTCGCTGCCGGCCCCGCAATCGACCGAAGGGCTGACCAACCGCGCCAAGCGCGACCTGATGAGCCCCGAGGTGGACCGTCTGCGCAACGAGGACGCCATGGGCCGCCTGGACCCGCTCCAGCAGCGCGAGCTGTTCCGCAAACAGCAGGATCTGCGCCAGTACGGCACCGGCCCGCTCGGTTATTGATCGGGACCACCGATCGAAGATCGGGACCATTGATCGAAGGAAGAATCCGGACGTTCGGCCCGCCACTGGCGCTGGTCACTTGACCCCGCCCGCGCCCGCCCGCCATATCGGCGCGTCGGTGCGCGAAAGGGGTAGGGGTCATGACGAGGTTCGGAACGGCGTTCCGGTCGTTTCTTCTGGCGGTTCTTCTGGTCGGGGGCACGGCGGCGCCCGCGCTGGCGCGGATGACGGCGACCGGGCCGTTCGGCACCGGCCTGACCGAGCCGGTGTGGGTGGTGCAGCATCTCCTCGGCTTCCTCGCCATCGGGATCTGGGCCGGGCAGAACGGCGGGCCGGCGGTGTGGCAGCTTCCCGTCTCCGCGCTCACGGCGGTTCTGGCCGCCGGCCTCGCCGCGCAGGTCGACATCCGGCTGCCCTACGCGGCACAGGGGCTCGCGGTTTCGCTGATCGTGGTGGGGGCGCTGGTCGCGCTCAACCTGCGGGTGCCGCTGGCGCTGGCGGTCCTGACGGCGGCGGCGGCCTCCGTTTTCCACGGCTATGTGCACATGGGAGGCGCCCTGTTCTGGGGCGGCCTCGCGGCGGGTGTCCTGCTGGTCACCTGCGCCGGGCTCGGCCTGTCGGCTGTGCTGGCGCAGGCGGTGTCGCCGCGGGCGGCGCCGGTGTGTGGCGGCGCGGTAGCACTCGTCGGCGTTCTTGATCTCATGAACGTCTTTTAACCGCTTCCACCTTGAAAAGGGGTGGGTGCCGGTATTCATCTAGATGCGTTCCATACGAACTTCCCCTCCAGGAACGCCCCCTGAGGAATGCACAGGAAAGGTGGACCCCGGTGCCACGCGCAGGAGCCAACCCCCGCCTTTCCCGGAAAGGCCCCGGCTGGTCAAACATCAGCCGCCGCCGCCTGCTGGCCGGCGTGGCCGGGATCGCCCTGCTGGCCGGTCTGCCGGGACGCCCCATGGCGCAGGACATCCGCTATTTCCGCATCGGCACGGGCACCACGTCGGGCACCTATTTCCCGATCGGCGGGCTGATCGCCAACGCCATCTCCAACCCGCCGGGATCGCGCCCCTGCGACCGCGGCGGCAGCTGCGGCGTGCCGGGCCTGATCGCGGTGGCGCAGGCCACGCTCGGCTCGGTGGAGAACATCGAGCTGTTGCGCACCAACGCGCTGGAGGCCGGCATGGCCCAGGCCGACGTCGCCTACGGCGCCTATACCGGCGCCGCCAGCTTCAAGGGCAAGCCGCCCTTCGAGGCGCTGCGCTCCATCGGCATGCTCTATTCGGAAGCCATCCAGCTCGTCGTGCGCGCCGACAGCAACCTGCACACGGTCGCCGACCTGAAGGGCCGGGCCGTGTCGCTGGGCGAGGAGGGATCCGGCATCCTGGTGGAATCCCGCGTGGTCATCGCCGCCTTCGGCCTGACGGAGGACGAGCTGAAAGCCGTCTACGTCAAGCCCGGCACCGCCGCCGACCGGCTGGCCAAGGGGGAACTGGACGCCTTCTTCATGGTCGGCGGCTTTCCGGTCTCCGCGATCACCGACGTGGCGGGGCGCCTGCCGATCCGCCTGATCCCGCTGGACGGCGACGAGGCCGAACAGCTGCGCGCCAAGCAGCGCTTCTACATCGCCCAGACCATCCCGGCCGAGACCTACCCCGGCGTGCCGGAAACCCCGACGATTTCCGTTGGCGCCGAACTTCTGGTCCGCGCCGACCAGGACGCCGGCCTGATCCACGGCGTCACCAAGGCCCTGTGGCACGAGAACACCCGCCGCCTGCTGATCGAAGGCCACCCCAAGGGCCGCAGCTTCGACCCCATGAAGGCGGTCGCCAACGTCTCCGTCCCGCTGCACCCCGGCGCCGAGCGCTACTACCGCGAGGTCGGCCTGATCGGCAACGCCGCCAACGAGCCGACCGGGGGGCCACCCGCGGAGGCCGGCCAGTCGCAGTAGTCAGCCCCTCTCCCCAGAGGAGAGAGGGGATGCAGGCCCCGTTAATTCCGCCCCTTCTCCGGTTCGGTGAAGCCCTTGCCATAGCCGGCCTTGCGGCCCTCGGTGCCCTTGGCCTTGTTGTCGGCGGTTTCGGCCGTGGCCTCGCGGGCGTGGGTGGCGTGGCTGCCGGTGCCGGTGGGGGAGGCGTTGCCCTGGCTGGGCTTGCGCGGATTCTTGTCGATGTCGTCGCTGTCGATGTTGTGCTTGTTGCTGCTCACGGTCGAACTCCTTCGAGCCGGTCGAAGCCCCTCCAACATCGACAGCGGGGACCAGTTCCTCAGTACACAAACTCTCTGGCGGGGCGTTCCTTGGCGTAGGGGTCCCACGGCTCGACCTTGGCGGCGGCGACCCACTCCTTCATGGCCGGAACGTTCATGACCGCATCGACGTAGGCGCGGCAGGTGGCGTCCAGCTCGACCCCGTAGGTGATGAACCGGGTCACCACCGGCGCGTACATGGCGTCGGCGATGGAGAAGCGGCCGAACAGGAACGGCCCCCCATCCTGCCCCGCGGCCTTTCCAAACTGCTCCCGCGAATCACGCCACAGGGTGGTGATGCGGGCGATGTCGGCCTCGGTTTCGGCGTTGCGGCCGGCGCCGGGGAGCATGGTCTTCAGGTCCATGGACATGTGCGTGCGCAGAGCCAGGAAGCCCCCGTGCATCTCCGCGGACACAGACCGGGCGACCGCGCGGGCGTGGGCGTCGTCGGGCCAGAGCTTCGCCTCGGGGAAGGTTTCCGCCAGATATTCGCAGATCGCCAGCGAATCCCAGATCACCCGGTCGCCGTGCCGCAGGCAGGGCACGCGGCCCGACGGCGAATGCTCCCGGATGCGCGCGGCGGTGTCCGGCTGGCGCAGCGGGATCACGATCTCCGCGAAGGGCGCGCCGGTGTGCTTCAGCGCCAGCCAGGGGCGGAGGGACCAGGAGGAAAAAGCCTTGTTGCCGATGACCAGCGTCAGGTCGGACATGAACGTTCCCCAATCGCGACGGTTGAACGCGGAGCATGCCTGCGTCCTTCCGCCGGGGCAAGGCAGCCCTCGACCGAACGCCAGCATTCCCCCCTTTTCAGGCCCGCCCCGCCGCGCCATCCTCATGATCCTGTTCCGTGTTCCCAGGAAGGACGCCCGTCTTGCTCGCCACCCTGCTCGCCGCAGCCGGCACCGGCACCGTGACCATCACCCCGCTGACCAAGGCCGGCCTGCCCGGTTGGCTGGACGCCCAGCCGGCCGCCACGTCGGCCTGGATCAAGGCCGTGAACTTCACGGCGGAGGCCGGCTCCACCGCCTTCCTGCCGGGGGAGGGCGGGGGCGTCGCCCGCGTGCTGGTCGGCGTGTCGGCGCTGGACGACCTGTGGGGCCTCGCCGGTCTGCCCACCGCCCTGCCGCCGGGCAGCTACCGCCTGGACGAGCAGACCGACGCGACGCTCGATCACCGAGCCGCCACCCGGCTTGCGCTGGGCTGGGCGCTCGGCAGCTACCGCTTCGACCGCTACAAGAAGTCGGACAAGGGCTTCGCCAACCTCGTCTGGCCGAAGAACGCCGACCAGGGCGAGGTGCAGCGCACGGCGCTGGCGACCTATATGCTGCGCGATCTCGTCAACACGCCGGCCAGCACGCGGGCGACGCCCCCGCCCTCCCCCGGCAGGAAGGCGGTGGAGCCGGCCTC
>JAEZPL010000617.1 GCA_023413605.1 Pseudomonadota bacterium | reverse complement strand
TAAAATGCGGCGCGGCCCGATGAAGGCCCGCGCCGCCGAAGGGACACCCGAGGAAAACCCGCCCCCTATCCGCCGACCACCATGGCGGTGAAGGGGTAGACGTAGGCCTGCAGCATCACCAGCCCGCCGACCAGGCAGGCCAGCACGATGGAATGCCAGAAGACGTAGCGCAGGATCTCGCTTTCATGGCCGAACCAGTTGGTGGCGGTGGAGGCGACGACGATGGACTGCGCGTCGATCATCTTGCCCATCACGCCGCCGGTCGAGTTGGTGGCCGCCATCAGCACCGGCGACAGGCCAAGCTGCTCGGCGGTGATCCTCTGCAGGCCGCCGAACAGAACGTTCGACGCGGTGTCGGAACCGGTCAGAGCCACGCCCAGCCAACCCAGCAGGGCCGAGAAGAACGGGAACAGCACGCCGGTGCCGGCGAAGGCCAGACCCAGCGTGGCGTCCACGCCGGAATAGCGGGTCAGCGTGCCCAGCGCCAGCATGGCGGCGATGGTGATCAGGGAATAGCGCACGACCCACAGCGTCTCGCCATAGGCGCGAATCAGGCGGCCCGGCCGATAGCCCATCACGAAGCCGCTGACGATCGCGGCGACGAAGATGCCGGTGCCGGTCATGGTCAGGATGTTGAAGTTGAAGACCGCGGCCTCGGCCGTGGGCTTGGCCACGACGGGCGGAACCTTCTGCACCAGATTGTGCAAGCCCTCGATGGGGAATTTCGGGAAGAACAGCGGGTTGACGACGTCCTTGAAGGTCTGCGTGCCCCAGATGAAGACGAAGACACACAGGATGATCCAGGGAGTCCAGGCGCGCATGACCTCGCCGGACTCGTGATGGCGGAAGCCCGACGACGGGGCGGCGGCGGCGCCGACCGAGGCCGGGCGGGCAACCGCGCTGGTGTCGTGGCGGCCGCGCAGCGCCGGGCTGGTCCAGACCTCCTTCGGTTGCCAAATCTTCAGGAAGGCGACCAGGCAACCCATGGAGACCAGCGCCGCCACCACGTCCACCAGCCACGGACCGTGATAGTTGGAGACGACGAACTGCGGAATGGCGAAGGACGCGCCGCAGACCAGGATGGCCGGCCAGATCTGCATCATGCCGCGGATGCCCGCGAAGGCTGCGATCAGCCAGAAGGGAACCAGCAGGGAGAAAAAGGGAAGCTGGCGCCCGGCCATGGCGCCGAGTTCGAAGGCGTCCAGCCCCGTCACCGCGGCCAGCGTGACGATGGGCGTGCCGAGCGCGCCGTAGGCCACCGGGGCCGTGTTCGCGATCAGCGACAGGCCCGACGCCGCCAGCGGCGAGAAACCCAGGCCGATCAGGATGGCGCCGGTCACCGCAACCGGCGTGCCGAAACCCGCCGCCCCTTCGAAGAAGGCGCCGAAGGAGAAGGCCACCAGCAGAAGCTGGAGCCGGCGGTCCGGCGTGATCTCCGCGATGGAATCCTGCAACACCTTGAACGACCCGTTTTCCACCGTCAGGCGGTACAGGAAGATGACGTTCAGGATGATCCAGCCGATGGGGAACAGGCCGGTCAACGCGCCGAGATAGGCGGCCTCCAGCGCCATGCCGGTCGGCATGGTGAAGCCGAAGATCGCCACGCACAGCGCGACCACCAGCGTGATCAATGCCGCTATATGGGCCTGCATGTGCGCGAAGGCGATCAGGCCCAGCAGCACGACGACCGGAACGGCGGCGATCACGGTCGACAGGACCGCGCTCCCCAACGGATTATAGACTTGGCTCCACATGTCTCTCCCCCTGAGCGTCTTACTGCGCAGTTTGTTGAAAGGCGCAATAATTCGACACCCTAACCAAAGGGGCGTCAAGTCTCCCCAATTGGCGACCCCTCCCGATGGCCCTCCCGATGGCGGGCCAGGGCACGGGCGGGTTCCTTCAGAAGGCGGCGGACGGAGGAGGACGCGGCGATCCGGCCCTCACCCACGAAGGCCTCGTGATTCCGCTCGATGTGTTTCAGGTCGTAGAGGTAGTTCACCATCAGTCCGTGCGACTGCTTCAGCCCCTTGGGCGACAGGTCGGCCATGGCGTTGATCCGCTCCAGTCGCGCCCCGTTGCCCAGGTGGAAGCGCGCCACAGGGTCCAACGGCTTGCCGTTCGGCTGCTTCGCCCGCAGGAAGTAATGGCTGGCGGCGGACAGCAGGGCAGGGATGACCTCCGCCACCTTGTCCGGGTCGCCATGCCACGACGGATCATCGAGCGTGGACAGGACGCGCTGGTCCTCGACCGGCAGGGCGCCCGCATCGCCGCCCCGGCGCTCCTGCGCGAGCCAGGGTGTGAAGCCGGGCACCGGCGACAGGGTGACGAAGCTGCGCAGGTTTGGAATTTCGCGGCTCAGCTCCTCCACCACCTGCTTGATCAGGAAGTTGCCGAAGGAAATGCCGCGCAGCCCATCCTGGCAGTTGGAGATGGAGTAGAAGACGGCGCTGGTCGCCCGGTCGGCGGTGATCGGCTTGCGCTGCTCCGTCAGCACCTCCGAAATGGAGGAGGCCATGTCGGCGGTCAGCGCGACCTCCACGAAGATCAGCGGATCGTCGGTCAGCTGCGGGTGGAAGAAGGCGAAGCAGCGGCGGTCCGGGGGCTCCAGCCGGCGGCGCAGGTCGTCCCAGTCGCGGATCTCGTGCACCGCCTCGTACTTGATGATCTTTTGCAGGATGTTGGCCGGCGTGGACCAGTCGATCCGCCGCAGCACCAGGAATCCCCGGTTGAACCAGGAGGAGAACAGGTGCGTGAAGTCCGCGTCCATCGCCTCGAATCCCGGGATGGACTTGGCGTGGCGCAATGCCTCCTCCCGCATGCGGACGAGGCTGGCCGTGCCGCCGGGGGCGAGGTTCAGGCGGCGGATCAACTCCTGCCGTCGCGGCTCGGCCGCCAGATGCAGTTCGATCACGCTGCGGCCCTCGGGCTTCGCCTGATAGGCCTTGATCGCGGCGACCAGCCGGTCGCGGTCCGGGCCGTAGCCGATGGCGAGCATGCGCAGGAAGCCCAGCCGCTCATCCGGCGGCAGGGCCTCGTACTGGGTCAGCACCTCGCGCGCCAGCGCCACGCCCGATGCTTCGCCCCGGCCGGACAGCAGGGCGTCGCACAGCATGGCCAAGTCGATGCGCCGCCCCCCCGCTTCCCCGCGCGACAAACCCACCAGCGCGCGTCCCCGGTCGGCGATGGTTTGCAACAGATCGCCGAAAAACGCGGTGTCCATCATTCCGCCCTCTCCCGATGGCATCGTCGTCGTTGTGCAGGATCCCGCACACGCCACCCCCGCGAGGGACGGAGCCCGTGGCCCCACCGCGGGGATGACGAAGCAGGAACGCTAGAGAAACGACGCTGTGCCCTTGGCGGATGGATCCTCGGGGGCGCCCCTCAGCGGGTTCTTCTGCACCTCGCCCATGGTGTTGCGTGGCCGTTCATTTGTGAAGAAGACCGCCTTCGGTACCTTGTAATTGACGAGTTTCTCCTTGCCGGTGCGGATGATCGGGGATTCGTCGGGGGCGGCACCCGGCTCGCGCAGGGCGACACCTTCGCCGACGTCATGGCGCCGCCGCGCTCATCCGTCATGCCGGTGACGTGATTGGCCGTCAGAGCGCCCGCAGGCCCGTGGAGTAGGCCTTCCAACGCTCCCGGTAGACCTTGGCGGCGCCGTGCATGCGCTCCACGTCCTCGTGGCTGAGCGTGCGCACCACCTTGCCTGGCGAGCCGAGCACCAGGGAGCGGTCCGGGATCTCCTTGCCCTCCGCGATGAAGGCGTGGGCGCCGATCAGGCAGTCGCGGCCGATGCGGGCGCCGTTCAGGACGGTCGCGCCGATGCCGATCAGGCTGCCTTCGCCCACCGTGCAGCCGTGCATCATCGCCAGATGCCCGACGGTCACGTTCGCGCCGAGCGTCAGCGGAAAGCCCGGATCGACGTGCAGGACGGCGTTGTCCTGGACGTTGCTGCCGGCGCCGATGTGGATGCGTTCCTGCTCCGCGCGCAGCACGGCGCCCCACCAGATCGACGAATCGTCCTCCAGCAGGACATCGCCGATCACCGTGGCGCTGGGCGCCACCCAGCAGGCCTGGGCCAGTTGCGGGACCTTGTCATTGAAGGCGTAGATCATCCAGTCCTCCCGTTCATCCGATCCGTTCGTTCGATGGCTTGGACATCCTAACCCACAACGGCGTTGATGCCCGCACATCCGCACCACGGATATGACCATTCAGAAATTGCGTGTATTATGGCGCGCGTCGGGTGGAAACATATCTCAACCCAGTTCGGAGCGCGCGAGGCCATGCCGCTTTTCTCCTTCCGCTGCAAAGCCTGCAATCATGAATTCGAAACCCTGGTCCGGCCATCGGGGGAGCCGGTCTGCGCCGCCTGCGGCGGCGGGGCTTTGGACAAGCTGGTGTCCCGCATCGCGCCGGAGGGCAAGGCGGGCTCAATCCTGAAGAATGCCCGCACCGCCGCCGCGAAGGAAGGGCACTTCAGCAACTACAGCAAGGCGGAGCGGTCGCGGCTGTAGGCCTAAGTCCTACAGTTGAGCCTGAGAGGCTTGAGGGGGTAAACTGTTGAAGGGAGTCTCCGCTTGAGGAGGCTTCCATGACCGCCGCTCTGGATGTGTTGACGGGTTGGCCGTCCCAGCTCGATGAGCTGTTCGGCCGCATTTCTGGTGAGTTCGCGCGTGCCGAGCCGCGTCGGCAGGCCCGCAAGTACCTGGAAGGGCTGCTCGGCGGCGCCAAGCGCAAGAACGGCTGGCAGCTGGCCGAACAGATCGGCGAGGCCCGGCCCTGGCGCACGCAGCGGGTGCTCAGCCATGTGCTGTGGGACCAGGATCGCGTCCGCGGCGTATGCCGCGCTTACATCGTCGAGCAGCTCGGCCGTGACGGTGTGCTCATCGTCGATGAAACCGGCTTTCTCAAGAAGGGCGAGCAAACCGTCGGCGTGGCCCGGCAATACTCCGGCACCGCCGGGCGTATCGACAACTGCAAAGTCGGTGTGTTCCTGGCCTACGCTACCGAGCGTGGCCACGCACTTATCGACCGCCGCCTCTAACCGCCCGAGGACTGGCTGGATGACGCGCATCGGCGCGAGGGCCGCATCCCGGCCGACGTGGCGTTCGCCACCAAGCCGGCGATGGCGCGGGCGATGATCGCGCAGGCCCTGGATGCTGGCGTGCCGTGCGGCTGGGTGGCGGCGGACGCGCTTTACGGCTCAGACAAGAGCCTGCGCGTGCTGCTGGAGCAGCGCGAGGTTCCCTACGTGCTGGCGGTGCGCGGCAATGAGGTGCTGAATGTCCTGACCGCTGAGCGCGAGTTCCTCCACCTCAAGGCCTCGGCCTACCTCGTGCCGGAGGATCGCTGGAAGCGGCTGAGCGCCGGCGTCGGCGCCAAGGGGCAGCGCTATTACGACTGGGCCCGGTTGCGCCTGTTCCGGTTGCAGGAACCGCCCTGGGATCACTGGCTGCTGATCCGCCGCAACCGCAAGGACCATGCCGACAAGGCTTACTACGTTACCTTCGGGCCGATGCAAACCACCTTGGTGGATTTGGTGCGTGTCCGGATGCGACACCTCCTTGGCGCGTTCGACCACCACCATCGCTTTGGGTAGGCGACAGGGATCGTCAGGCGGGCGGTAGTGCGGGTTGGTCAGTTCGGGCTTGCGGCGCAGGCGCGCCTTGAT
>JAEZPL010000296.1 GCA_023413605.1 Pseudomonadota bacterium | reverse complement strand
GAAATAGACCGGCAGCGGCCCCATGACGCCGACCGAGGCGATGGAGAACAGCAGCACCGTGGCGAACAGGTTTTCCGCGAAGAAGGTGCTGACGCACATCGCGGCGGCGGCGGCCAGGAACGGCACGATGATGTGCCAGCGGCGCTCGCGGTACTTGTCGGAGCTGGCGCCGATCAGCAGGATGGCGAACACGGCGGCGATGTTCGGCAGCACCGTCAGCAGGCCGATGTCGAAGGTGTCCGTCACGCCGGTCTTGCGGATGAAGGTCGGCAGCCAGAAGCCAAGCGCGTAGGCGGTCAGCAGGATCGAGAAGTCGATGCCGCCCAGCATCCAGACCTTCAGGTTGAAGAAGCCTTCCTTGAAGCTCTGCTTGGCGCCCTTGACCTCGGAGTCGTCGGCGCGCAGGTCGGCGGCGAGCTGCGCCTTCTCCGCGTCGCTCAGCCACTTGGCGTCCTTGTAGGAGTTGGGCAGGGCGACGAAGGTCAGCAGGCCCAGGATCACGCTGGGGATGGCCTCAAGCAGGAACAGCCATTGCCAGCCGCGCAGGCCCTGCACCTGGTCGAAATGGCCCATGATCCATCCCGACAGCGGGCCGCCGATGACGCTGGACAGCGGCAGGCCGATGATGAACAGGGCCATGATCCGCCCGCGGCGGTAGGACGGGAACCACAGGGTCAGGTAATACAGAACGCCCGGCAGGAAGCCGGCCTCGGCGGCGCCGAGCAGGAAACGGATGATGTAGAATTGGGTCGGGGTGGTGACGAGCATCGTCGCCGCCGACAGCAAACCCCAGGTGATCATGATGCGGGCGATCCAGACCCGCGCGCCGACCTTGGTCAGCACGAGGTTGCTGGGCACCTCGAACAGGATGTAGCCGACGAAGAACAGCCCGGCGCCAAGCCCGTAGGAGGCCTCGCTGAACTGCAGGTCGCCGATCATCTGCAGCTTGGCGAAGCTGATGTTGATGCGGTCGAGATAGGCGGCCAGATAGCAGAAACACAAAAAGGGAATCAGTCGCCAAGTAATCTTCTTATAAAGATTTTGCGTTGTTTCGAGCGCCGAAGCCTCGGCCGGGGTTTGGGCATAGGACATGCCAGTCGTCTCCATTCGCTTTTACGCGTTGTGAACCCGTCCCACTTGTACTCTCACTTACATGCGCGGCTTGAAGGCCGGGGCAGGACCCCATTCTTCCCCTCGGTGGCGCTGCGCGGCATGGTTGGTTCCGGGTTTCTTTCCGGATTGTTGGGCCGCGCACCGCCCCCGGGCCTGCCGAAGCGTGCTTCGGCAGGATCCGCCGCATTCCTCAGGCTCCGTGTTGTGCGAACTGTGCAAGTGCCTCCTGTTTGCTCACCACGTCGCCGTACTTGCTGTCGATGTCGAACAGGTTGGCCTCGTGCGGTCCCTCGTGGCGGTCGCCGACGCAGTCCCGCACGACGATGGTGCGGAAGCCGTGCTGGACGGCGTCCACCGCCGAGGCCCGGATGCAGCCGCTGGTCGAGCAGCCGGCCAGAACGACCGTGTCGATGCCCTGGGCATGCAGCATCGACGCAAGACTCGTGCCGAAGAAGGCGCTGGCGTACTGCTTGCTGATCACCACCTCGTCGGCGCGGGGCAGGACCTGCGGGCAGAAGGCGGCGAGCGGGTTGCCCTCCACCATGTCCTTCATCACCGGGGCCTTGCGCACCCAGACGCCGCCATCGGCGAAATGGCCGGGGTGATAGCGGATGTTGGTGTGCACCACCGGCACGCCGTGCCGGCGCGCGGCCTCCAGCAGGCCGGCGGCCTCCTCCACGGCGCGCACCACGCCGGGGGCGTAGAGCGGCGCGCCCTCCGTCGTGTAGCCCTGGAGGAAGTCGATCACCAGCAGCGCCGGCTTCGCCCCGAAACCGATGCGGTTGCCCCACACGCCCTTGTAGTTGTCCGCTGCACTCTGGTCATTGGCCATGCCGGATCCCTCCTCAGTATGCGCCGGACAGGAGCGCGCCGGCCCCCGGCACGACCGGTTCGAGGTCGAGCGCCTTCAGCATGGCGTAGGTCGTGGCGATGGCGGCGGTCAGCACCGGCTTGCCGGTCTCGGCCTCCACGCGCGGCACCACCGGCAGCGACGGCATCTGCACGCAGGCCGACAGGACGACGACGTCCACGCCGTCCAGGTTCATGCCGCGCACGATCTCCGGCAGGCGGTTCGGGTCGTGGCGACCCACGTCCAGGTTGTCCGGGATCTCCAGCGCCCGCCAATCCTGCACCTCGAAGCCTTCGGCGCGGATGTAGTTCACGACCAGCTCGGTCAGCGGGCGCATGTAGGGGGCGACGATGGCGATGCGCTTGGCGCCCATCACCTTCAGCGCGTCCACCAGGGCGCCGGCGCTGGTGATGACCGGCGTCGGGGCGTCGTTCTCGGCGGTCTTGGCCGTCAGACGCGCCTCGGAATCGCGGTGGTAGCCGAGGCCCATGGACATGATGGCGACGAGGCAGGCGTAGCCCAGCACATCCACGCGGGCGTCGGACAGTTCCAGGGCGCAGCGGTCGGACTCCGCGTCCATGGCCGCCAGCTCCTCCTTCTTCACCGTCTTCATCCGCATGCGGCTGGAATGGAAGGTGAAGCGCTCGGGCCGGATCGACTGGCGCGCGTTCAGCATCGCCGGGATCTCGGTCTCCATCGTGATGTTGGAGCTGGGGACGATCTGACCGATGCGGTAAAGCTTTGACATGACTTTATCTTTCTTGAATCAGGTCAGGGGAGCGCCGAGGAAGTCGCCGAGGGCGGCGAAGAAACCGTCGAGGTCGTCCCACGGGATCATGTGACCGGCGTTCGGCACGCGGGCGATCCGGATGCCGGGCTGGAGGCGGCGGATTTCCTCCTCGTCCTCCGGCTGGATCACGCCACCGCGCCCGGCGACCATCAGCAGGGCCGGCACCGGCAGGTTCGGCAGGTCGCTGTGGATGTCGTCCTCGTGGAAGCCCTCGTAGGTCTTCACGATGGCCGGCTCGTAGCAGGTGTGCAGCCACTCCGCGCGCAGGCGAAGCTGCTCCTCCGTCCAGGTCGGGCAGAAGGCGCGCATCGCGTCGGCGTCCATGCCCTTCAGCGACTGGCGGATGGAATCCACGTACCAGGGCAGGCCGCTGGGGTAGGCGCGCCGGCCGGGGCCGGACACCGGCGGATCGACCAGCACCAGCCGCTTCAACCCCTTGCCGCCGCGAACCGAGGCGCGGATGGCGAAGCGGGCGCCCATGGAATGGCCGACGAGGTGATAGCCGTCCAATCCCAGCGCTGCGACGAAAGCGTTGATGTCGTCCGCGCAGGCGTCGATGCCGTAGTCGAGATCCGGGCCGGTTTCCGACAGGCCGCGACCGCGCACGTCCAGCACGTAGGTGTCGAAGTGGCGGCCGAGCCGTTCCGCCACGAAGCCCCAGGTGATCGCCGGGCTGGTGATGCCCGGGATCAGGACGAGCGGCTGGCCTTTTCCGCCATAGCGCAGGTAATGCTGGCGGATGCCGTTGGCGTGGACGTTGGCGCCGTAGAGATAGGTGGAGCCGGTCATGCCGCCAGACCCGTGCTCAGCGGGTGCTCGTACACGTCATAACCGAAGACCCAGGCCGGGTCCTCCTGCGTGCGCAGGAAGGTGTTGGCGTTCGACACGGCTTGGACGCGGGTGGCGCGGTCCTTGCGATTGGCCTCGTACAGGGAGAAGGCGGTCTGGTAGCCGGTCAGGCCGGTTTCCTGGAGGCAGCGGGTCAGCATCGCCGCGTCCTCGATGGCCATGCCGGCGCCCTGCGCCATGTGCGGCTTCATCGGGTGGCAGGCGTCGCCCAGCAGCACGAGACGGCCACGGCTCCACAGCGGCAACGGGTTGCGGTTGCGCAGCGGCCACTTGGTGACGGTCTCGGTGCACTCGATCAGCGCCTGGACGGTCGGGTGATAGCCCTGGAAGGCCTCGAACATCTCTTCGCGGCTGCTGTCGATGAAGGCTTCCTGGAAATCCCAGGCCGGGTGCGGCACGCCGGTGACGTAGTAGTACTCGTCGCGCTTGTCGGTGGTGAAGTAGACCATCATGTGACGGTCCTCGGTCCACCACTTCACGCAGTCCTCGAAGGTCAGGTCGTACTTCTTGAGCTGCTCGCCGCGGATCAGGGCGCGGTGGGCGACCCAGCCGCTGTAATTCGGGGCCTCGACGCCCAGCAGCTCCTCACGGATGCGGGAGTTGATGCCGTCGGCGCCGATCACGATGTCGGCGCGGGTTTCCGTGCCGTCGCTGAAGGTCAGCTTCACGTCGTCGCCGCTGTCGTGGATCGACTCCAGCCGTTTGCCGAAATGCACGGAGCCCGGCTTCAGCGTGCCCATCTGCAGCAGGTGCATGTCGCCGCGGTGAACGGTGACGTAGGCCGCGCCGTATTCCTTCTTGGCGAAGTCGCCCAGCGGAATGCGCGACATGTAGTCGCCGGTCAGGCCGTCGCGGCTGAACCAGAAGTCGGGGGCGGAGCCCATCGCCTCAAGCTGCTTCTCGATGCCCAGGCGACGGAAGACCTTCATCACGTTCGGGCCGACGTGAATGCCGGCACCCAGGCGCGAGAATTCCGGGGCCTGCTCGTAAACATCCACATCGAAGCCGGCCTGCTGCAACAGGGCGGCTGCGGCGGCGCCACCCAGGCCGGCGCCGACGACTGCGATCTTTTGGGTTTTTGCCATGGCCTGTCTCTCACTCCGATGATTTCTTTGGCCAAGTCTGCGGTGGCCGGATTCCGTTGGCGGGGCACTCTCGTCGCCAATGCAGCGTATGCGCTGGTGTCGGCGGGGTTCCCCGCTGGCATTTAGAGCGTGTACGCTAAATATGCTTGCCGAGCAACAGTTTTCAACGTACATATAATTTAGCGTCGTAACGAAGCCGGATGGGCGTTTAATGCACTGAAATATAATTGCTTTTCCGAAGCATTGGGGCTGCCTCGTCCAGCTTGGCCCGTCGCCGGCTGGAACGCAATCCCCTACACTGATTGTGATTATCCGCTCTTAATAACCGACGGCGCAGCTCATACGTTTGTGCTGATTCATCGCGAAAAGACCGACTTTCGTGCCAAGGGAGAGACCAAATGCCCGTTAGCGATTTCGAACTGACGCACATGTTCGAGCGCGTGCTGACGCTGTCCAAGGTGGACGCCACGCAAAGCGTCGCGGTGCTGAAGAGCGATTATTCCAACCCGCGCATCGCCAAGGCCGCCATGGACGCGGCGCAGCGGCTGGGGGCCAAGGTCTTCGGCGTGGAACTGCCGGCCTTCAACCACCCCAAGGCGATGGGGCTGGACATGACCGCCTATTGCGGCGACACGCCGCTGACCGGCAACCTCGCCGCCCAGCGCGCGCTGGAGGCGGCGGATCTGATCGTCGACACCATGATGCTGCTGCATTCGCCGGAGCAGGAGCAGATCCTGAAGACCGGCACCCGCATCCTTCTGGCGGTCGAGCCCCCGGAAGTTCTGGCGCGCATGCTGCCGACCGAGGAGGACAAGGCGCGGGTCAATGCGGCGGCCGAGCGGTTGCAGCGTGCACGCTCCATCTCCGTCACGTCCAAGGCCGGTTCGGATTTCCGCGCCAAGCTGGGCCAGTACCCCACGGTGACCGAATACGGATTCGCCGACGAGCCGGGGCGCTGGGACCACTGGCCGAGCGGCTTCCTCTTCTCCTGGCCGGACGAGGGCAGTGCGGAAGGCACGCTGGTGCTGGACGTCGGCGACATCCTGCTGCCCTTCAAAACCTACACCCGCGAGAAGATCACGCTGGAGATCGAAGAGGGCTTCATCCGCCGCATCCACGGCGGGTTCGAGGCCGAGTACCTGCGCGACTACATGGCCTACTTCAAGGATCCGGAGGTCTACGGCATCTCCCACATCGGCTGGGGCCTTCAGCCGCGGGCGCAGTGGACGGCCATGGGCCTGCACGACAAGAACGACGGCATGTGCATGGACGCCCGCGCCTTCTACGGCAACTTCCTGTTCTCCACCGGCCCCAACACCGAGGTCGGCGGCAGCCGCAAGACGCCCTGCCACATGGACATCCCGCTGCGCGGCTGCGACATCAGCCTGGACGGCGAGCCGGTCGTGCTGGCCGGCGACGTGGTGGCCCCGGAAGCCTCGCGCGCGCCGTGATGGAGGAACGGGGGCTGTTGGCGACTTCGTTGGAAAAGCCCTTCTCCCCTTGGGGGAGAAGGGTTGGGATGAGGGGAATTTACGCCCGGAAGGGCGGATATGAATTTCCGTTCTGCTACTGCTGGCGTTTCACCCTCACCCCAATCCCTCTCCCCTCAAGGGAGAGGGGCTATGAGAGTGGTTCCGGCCAGCCCTTCTCAGCCCATCCTGCCGCTGCTATCGTTTTCAGCGGAGATGCGGCGGCCTCCGTTTCCTTCGGCCCGGGCGGGAGCATCGGGCGCTCCATCGGTTCCAACGCCAACCACGATCGTTCAGAAGTTGTCCGCAATGCCGTCAGATCCGCCGCCAGACCTCAACAGCAACCCGAACGCAGCGCCGGACGACTACGTCTTTTCCGACCAGATCGGGCATTTGCTGCGCAAGGCCTACCAGCGGCACCTCGCGATCTTCCAGCGCAACGCCTGCGATCCGCAACTGACCGCCGTGCAGTTCGTGACGCTCTGCGCCATCCGCGACAACGGTCCGAGTTCCCTGACGGAGCTGGTCAAGGCCACCGCCGTGGACCAGGCCACCATCCGGGGCATCGTGGAACGGCTGAAGGCGCGGGGGCTGATCGAACAGACCTCCGACCCGCACGACCGCCGCAAGGTCATCAACAGCCTGACCGACGCGGGCTGGCGGGTGCTGGAGGACATGGTCCCCTGCGCCAGGACGATCAGCGAACTGACCATGGGCAGCCTGAACCCGGCGGAGCGGCTGGCGATCACCTTCGTCCTGCGCAAGATGATCGAGCAGGACGGGGACGAGTGATGTCCCGTTGAACCCGCCGCGCCTGAATCCGGGCCGGCGGCGTCGATCAAAATGCCCCAAACGGCAAGCATAAGGGCCTGGACAAGGCCGGCGCGCGGCGGATTGCCGGTGCGGAGGAGCGTTATGGAAAAGACTGTGTCCCTGAAGGTCAACGGCGGCGACGTCCAGGTGACGGCGATGGCCGACACGCCGCTTCTCTACATCCTGCGCAACGACCTCCAGTTGAACGGCCCGAAATACGGCTGCGGCCTCGGCGAATGCGGGGCCTGCACGGTCATCATGGACGGCGTGGCCGCGCGGTCCTGCGTGATCCCGCTGGCCGGGGCGGAAGGGCGGGAGGTCGTGACGCTGGAAGGGCTGGGGTCTTCCACCGAGCCGCACCCGGTGCAGCAGGCCTTCATCGCCGAGCAGGCCGCCCAGTGCGGCTATTGCATGAACGGCATGATCATGACCGCCAAGGCGCTGCTGGACCGCAACCCCAACCCCAGCCTGGACGACATCCGCCGCGCCCTGTCCGGCAACCTGTGCCGCTGCGGCACCCATGTCGAAATCCTGCGCGCCGTGCAGCGTGCCGCGCGCGGCACCCGTTGAGCCTGTGGACCGCATCATGACCAAGACCCCCCACCCGACGCCGACCCGCGACGAGCTGCTGCGGTCGAGCGGCGTGCTGCTGATCGTCGACGACATCCAGCCCCCGCCCGGCCTCGTGCCCAAGGGCGGCACGCCGGCGCCGAAGCCCAAGGAACTGGCGCTGTTCATCGCCGTCTGCGAGGACGGGGCGGTCTACGCCTTCAACGGCCATGTGGACCTCGGCACCGGCATCCGCACGGCGCTGACCCAGATCGTCGCGGACGAGCTGGACCTGTCGATGGAGCAGGTCCGCATGGTGCTGGGCGATACGGAGCGCGCGCCGAACCAGGGCGCCACCATCGCCAGCGCGACCATCCAGATCTCCGCGGTTCCGCTGCGCAACGCCGCCGCGGAGGCGCGCCGCTTCCTCCTGCAACGCGCCGCCGAACTCTTCGGCGTGCCCGTCGAGGAGTTGCGGGTGGAGGAGGGCGTGGTGGTCGCCGGGGAGGGCAACCGCCGCATCTCCTACGCCGAGCTGGTCCAGGGGCAGCATTTCCAGATCCGCATCTCCGGCACCGCCCCGCTGAAGAAGGCGGAGGATTACAAGCTGGTCGGCCGCGCCGCGCTGCGGGTGGACATTCCGGCCAAGGCGACGGGCGAGTTCACCTATGTGCACGACGTGCGCGTGCCCGGCATGCTGCACGGCCGGGTTGTCCGCCCGCCCTACGCCGGCATCGACAGCGGCGAGTTCGTCGGCAACAGCCTTGTGGGCGTGGACGAGTCCTCCATCGCGCACATCCCCGGCGTGGTCGGGGTGGTCGTCATCCGCGACTTCGTCGGCGTGGTGGCCGAGCGGGAGGAGCAGGCGATCAAGGCCGCGCGGGAGTTGAAGGTCACCTGGAAGCCCTGGACGCAGAAGCTGCCGGACCTGTCCGACCTCGCCCAGGCGCTGCGCGACAACCCAAGCTCGCCGCGCAAGGTGCTGGACAAGGGCAACGTGGACGCGGCCATCGCCGGGGCCAGCCAGCGCATGAAGCGCACCTACGTCTGGCCGTACCAGATGCACGGATCCATCGGCCCGTCCTGCGCGGTCGCGGACTGCAACGACGAGCGCGTCAAGGTCTGGTCCGGCACCCAGAACCCGCACCTGCTGCGCGCCGACATCGCATGGCTGCTGGAATGGGCGGAGGAGCGCGTCGAGATCATCCGCATGGAGGCGGCGGGCTGCTATGGCCGCAACTGCGCCGACGACGTGGCCGCCGACGCCGTGCTGCTGTCCCGCGCCGTGGGCCGCCCGGTGCGCGTGCAGCTGACCCGCGAGCAGGAGCATGTGTGGGAGCCGAAGGGCACCGCGCAGCTGATGGAGGTGGACGGCGGGCTGAACGCCGACGGGACCGTCGCCGGCTACGACTTCGCCACCAGCTACCCGTCCAACGGCGCGCCGACGCTGGCGCTGCTGCTGACCGGGCGGGTCGATCCGATTGGGGCGGTGTTCGAGATGGGCGACCGCACCTCCATCCCGCCCTACGACTACGACCACATGCGCGTCGTCATCAACGACATGGCGCCCATCGTGCGGGCCTCGTGGATGCGCGGCGTGTCGGCCCTGCCCAACTCCTTCGCGCACGAGTCCTACATCGACGAACTGGCCTTCGCGGCGGGTGTTGACCCGGTGGAGTTCCGCCTGCGCCACCTGCGCGACGAGCGTGCCGCCGACCTGATCAAGGCGGTGGCCGAGCGCGCGGGGTGGGAGCCGCGCACGGCCCCGCAGCAGACTCCGCCGGACGGAGACGTGCTGCGCGGGCGCGGATTCGCCTACGCGCGCTACATCCACAGCAAGTTCCCCGGATTCGGCGCCGCCTGGGCGGCCTGGGTCGCCGACGTGTCGATCGACAAGCGGACCGGCGACATCGCCGTGACCCGCGTGGTGGTCGGCCACGACGCCGGCCAGATGATCAACCCGGACGGCGTGCGCCATCAGATCCACGGCAACGTCATCCAGTCCACCAGCCGCGTGCTGAAGGAGCAGGTGGCCTTCGAGGACTCGGTGGTCGCCAGCAAGGAGTGGGGCGGTTACCCGATCCTGACCTTCCCGGAAGTGCCGGACATCGACGTGCTGATGATCCCGCGCGAAACGGAACCGCCGCTGGGCTCCGGCGAGTCCGCGGCGGTGCCGAGTGCCGCGGCCATCGCCAACGCCATCTTCGACGCCACCGGCATCCGTTTCCGCGAACTGCCCATCACCGCCGAGCGCATGCGGGAGGCCCTGCACGGCCCCTCCAATGGCCCGTCCGATCCCAGCGTTTCGCCGCCCGCGGAGCCGCCGAAGGGCGGGCGCAAGTTCTCGAAATGGCTGACCGGCTCCATCGCCGGGCTGTGCGGCGCGCTGCTGGGCGTGGCGGCGACGGCGCTGCCCTTCCGGGCGGAAATCGCGCCCATCGCGAGACCGTCCGCCGACACATGGTCCGCCGCGACCATCGAGCGGGGGCGCCAGTTGGCGGCGGCCGGCGACTGCGCCGTCTGCCACACCACCGCGAATGGGGCGGTGAACGCCGGGGGCTTGGCCTTCGAAACTCCGTTCGGCAAAGTCTACAGCACCAACATCACGCCCGACCCGGACACCGGCATCGGCACCTGGTCCTTCGCCGCCTTCGACCGGGCCATGCGCCAGGGGATCAGCCGCGACGGCCGGCACCTTTACCCCGCCTTTCCCTACACCGCCTTCCAGAACATCAGCGAAGGCGACATGCAGGCGCTCTACGCCTACCTGATGGCCCAAGCCCCTGTGAGCAGCCGGGCGCCGGAGCCCGAGATGGCCTTCCCCTTCAACCAGCGCCCGCTGCTGGCCGGCTGGAACGCGCTGTTCCTGAACCGGACCAAGCACCAGCCCGACCCGCAGAAAAACGCCGAATGGAACCGGGGCGCCTATCTGGTCAACGGCCTCGGCCACTGCTCCGCCTGCCACTCGCCGCGCAATGCCCTGGGCGCGGAGAAGACGGGCACCGCCTACCTCGCGGGCGGCGTGGTGGACGGCTGGGAAGCGCCGGCACTGAACGCCCTGTCCAAGGCGCCGAAGCCCTGGACGGAGGACGACCTGTTCCAGTATCTGCGCACCGGCTTCTCCGACCGGCACGGCGTCGCCGCCGGCCCGATGACCGCCGTGGTCAAGGAGCTGTCCACCCTGCCGGAGGCGGACGTGCGCGCCATGGCCGTCTACCTCGCCTCGCTGGGCACCGGAGCCGAGGCGTCGGCGGCCCAGCCTGTGGCCGCGACAACTTCGCCGGTCCCGACCACGGCGTCGCTCAGCAACGGGGAGCGCATCTTCAACGGCTCCTGCAAGGCCTGCCACAGCGACGGGACCGGGCCGGTGCTGTTCGGGGTCAGCCCCTCCATGGGCGTCAACACCAACGTCCACAGCGACACGCCCGACAATCTGGCGCGCGTGATCCTGCACGGCATCGCCCAGCCGGCCACCCGCGACCTGGGCTACATGCCGGCCTTCAAGGACAGCCTGTCGAACCGGCAGACCGCCGACCTGCTGGCCTACCTGCGCCACCGTTTCGCGCCGGACAAGCCGGCCTGGGAAAGCCTGGAATCCGCGGTCGCCGCGGCGCGGGCGAATCCCGGCACACACTAAAAAAACAGGCCGGAACGGGAGGCCCCCGTTCCGGCCGCTCTGCTTCAAGCGGAAGTGTTTGTCAGATAGGCGATGTGATGGTGACGACCTGGGGCATGGTGCTCAGGAAGTCGTGGCCGGCATCGGTGGTTTCCACGAGCACGCCGGTGGAGGAACGGCCGCGGATCATTATGTCGGCGCGGCCGGTGGAGCGGACGGCGTTGCCGAAGGCGGAGGCGGCCGCATCGGCGCGGACGCGGACTTGTGCTGGAACAAGACCGACGGTGTCGGTCGGCGCAATCAAACGAACCTCGAAACGATGAAGCTCTGTGGCCATGAAACTGCTCGCAGCAAGATTGGGCCGGCGCACCCGACCGGCGGTCGGGCTGCAAGAAGAGTAGGACGGAACGGGGCGTTTGGGTTGTGTCTTCTTGGGATCCGAGCCATCAGCGCAACAAATTCCGACCGGGGTTCTTCCCTGAAGACCCCTTGTCGGCGTTGTGGCAATGACGGACCGGAATTCCAGCCTCCTGAACGGCTATTCCGGAAAGAAAATGCATAGATCGAACGGTTTGGCACTTTGGAGCCTTCACGGGGGATTCCCATGGCGACTCGGGTGCGCTAGAATCGGTGCCGGTTCTGCTGATCGCCGCAACATCTGGTCCGAATGGCCCGCCACACCGACCTCCACGCTGAACATCCCGCGCTGCCCGACGCCCGTTGCTGCGAACATTGCGGCCGGCCCCACGGGCACACGCTGCGCTGTCTTCCCGATGGCCGCTGGCTCTCGCCCGATGGCCGCTGGTTCGGGGCGGACGGCGACCCCGCGCCCTGGCCCGACGTGGTGGATTACGCCGGGGTCCGCACCTCGCGCAGCGTCGTCGGCCTGTACCGGCGGACCCGCGCCGCGCAGGCGGCCGGCGAACCGCAAAGGCTGTGCCGGCGCTGCTTCCTCGTTGCCGGGCGCGACGTTCACCGGCGCACGGCGCGCATGCGGTCGCTGATGCGCTTCGCGCTGGGGGAC
>JAEZPL010000486.1 GCA_023413605.1 Pseudomonadota bacterium | reverse complement strand
GCTCGCCGGGGGCCTGCGCCGTCACCCCCCTGTCTCCCTGATCCCCCTGACCCGAGAATCCCCGTGATGCCTGTGTTTCGTTCCCTGAACGGGTGGCCCCTGAACGGGTGGCTAGCCGTGCTGGTGCTGGCGACGGCCGTCGCCGGGCTGTCCGTTGGTTCCGTGCCGCTCAGCCCCGTCGAGGCGCTGTCCGGACTGGCCGGCGCCGGCGATCCCCGCATGGTCGCCATCCTTCAGGAAATCCGTCTGCCGCGTCTGCTGCTGGGGCTGGAGGTGGGTGCCGCGCTTGGCCTGTCCGGAGCAGCGCTGCAAGGGCTGCTGCGCAATCCTCTGGCGGAACCCGGGTTGATCGGCGTGTCGTCCTGCGCCGGGTTGGGAGCGGTCGTCGCCTTCTATTTCGGCTTGGCATCGCTGTGGACGTTCGCACTGCCCGCCATGGCGATGGCCGGCGCGCTGGTCGCCACCGGGCTGCTGCTGGCCATCGCCGCGCGGGCCGGGGGAAGCCTGACCCTGATCCTGTCGGGCATCGCGCTGTCCAGCCTGTCGGTCGCCTTGACCTCCCTGGCGCTGAACCTGGCCCCCAACCCCTATGCTGCGACCGAAATGCTGCTGTGGCTGATGGGGTCGCTGAAGGATCGCACGCCGGACGATGCCCTTGTGGCGTTGCCCTTCATCCTGGCGGGCTGCGGGCTGCTGCTGGCCACCCGGAACGGCCTGGACGCCCTGAGCCTGGGCGAGGACGCGGCCCGCAGCCTTGGCGTCGATCTGGTCCGCCTGCGCGTGCTGGTGGTCGGCGGAACGGCGGCGGCGGTCGGGGCCGCGGTGTCTGTGTCCGGATCCATCGGTTTCGTCGGGCTGGTGGTCCCGCATCTGCTGCGCCCGCTGGTGGGGCATGAGCCGAGCCGGCTGCTGCTGCCGAGCGCGCTGGGCGGCGCGGCGCTGGTGACGGCGGCCGATCTGATCACCCGGCTGATCCCAACCACGCAGGAGGTGATGCTGGGCGTCGTCACGGCGCTGATCGGGACACCCTTCTTCCTGATTCTGATCCTGCGCGCGCAGCGGGAGGCGCCGTGACCATGCTGACGATCAGCGCCCTCACCGTTCGGCAGAACAAGCGCACGCTCCTGGCCGGAGCCTCCTTCACCGCCCGCCGCGGCACCGTCACCGGGCTGATCGGGCCGAACGGCGTCGGCAAGACCACGCTGCTGCGCGCCATCGCCGGCCTGCTGCCTCATGACGGCGAGGTGACGTTCGATGGTCGCCGGCTTCCGGCGAACGCCCGCGAGCGCGCCCGCCTGATCGGCTATCTGCCCCAGGGGCATGCGGTGCACTGGCCGCTGACCGTGCGCCGCACCGTGGAGCTGGGGCGCCTGCCCCATTTGGGCCCGCTCGGCCGGCTGCGCCCGGGCGACGTTGCCGAGGTCGACCGGGTCATGGAGGCGACGGGCGTCGCCGCGTTGTCGGCGCGGACGGTGTCCAGCCTGTCGGGCGGCGAACGGGCGCGGGTGATGCTGGCCCGCGTGCTTGCCGCCGACGCGCCGCTGCTCCTGGCGGACGAGCCGGTGGCGGCCCTGGACCCTGGTCACCAGCTGCGCTTGATGGCCCTGTTGCGCGACGAGGCCGTGGTGCGGAACCGCGCCGTGTTCGTCGTCCTGCATGATCTGTCGCTGGCCGCCCGCTGCTGCGACCATCTGGTGCTCCTGATGCCCGATGGCCGTTGTCTGAGCGGACCGGCCTCAACGGTGCTGATGCCCGGTCCGCTGAGCGCGGCTTACGGCGTTCCCTTTCTGGTGACGCAGGCGGCCGGCGTGCCGCTCGTCATCCCCACCTTGCCCCCAATCACTGAAACCGGAGTTCCCAGCCATGCCCCCAGCGACGCCCCCAGCCATGCCTATTGACGTCATCGTCTGCGAAACCTGCCGCCCGCCATCACCGGATACCGCGCCGAACACGGACACGGACACGGACACGGGCGACGCGTGGACCGGAGCGGCGTTCGCAGCCCTTCTGCGGGGAGCACTTGCCACGGCAGGCGATGTCCAGGACATTTCGGTCAGCACCATGCGCTGCCTGATGAGTTGCCGCCGCCCCTGCGCGGTTGTCATCCGTTCTCCCGACCGCATGAGCTATGTCCTCGGCGATCTGCCGCCCGAACCCGGCGCGGTGCAAGCCCTGCTCGCCTATCTGTCCTCCTACCGGCGTTCCGCCGATGGGATTGTCCCCTACCGTGACTGGCCCGCCGGAGTGAAGGGGCGTTTCGTTGCGCGCATCCCGCCGCTTCCTTCGCGCTGACCGCAATTGGCATTGGCGGCACAACCCAACCGCAAACCTGTCGCAAAGGAGGGCCGGCCCACCTCTGCACATTTCGGAGCATCGGCTGTTGATCCGGCCAGGTGTTTGCCCGACACGGACACGCCCATCCGCGAGCAGGCGACGCGCGAAGTCGGCGCCATTTTCAGCCAGCCGATCCGGCCGCAGGACCTTGACCCGTTCCTGCGCAGCGCATGTTCGGGCGGATGAAACTTTCCACTGGAAGCCGGGCGCGAAATCGCCTACAAGCGGCTTCCCGCTGACAGGCGGCGACAGGAGTGTAGCTCAATTGGTAGAGCACCGGTCTCCAAAACCGGGGGTTGGGGGTTCGAGCCCCTCCACTCCTGCCATTGTCGCCTTGGCCATGGTCGCCCTTCAGGTCTGCGGTTGAGGGCTCCCCCGGAGGAGAGCCCGCACCGGATCAGCCAAGCTTCTTCAAGGCCGCCTCGACGCGATCCACCTTCCCTTCGGCCTTGGTCAGCGCGTCGTGGGATTCCTTCAGCGCGTCGACGAAGTCCTTGGCGTTGGCCAGAAGCGGGCCGAACTCCTTGTCCTTGTCGTTGACCATGGCCGGGAAGGACTTGCGGGTCTTGGTGATCTCGCCAGCCACTGCGACGATTTCCTTCTTCGCCTGGGCGGCCTGCTGGCGGACCTGGGTGATGTAAAAGGCCGCCTGCTTGATCGCGTCGGCACGCTCCTTGTCCCCAGCCGCCTCCTCCGCGTTCATCTGCGATTGCTGGGCGCGGTCGGCCTGCCCGCCGATGTCGCGGGCAACCGCGTCGTACTTGGCCGCCGCGTCCTGCGCGCGCTTTTCCAGCTTCCGGCAGCTGGCGAGATAGGTCGCGCGCACGTCCAGGGCGCCCTTCAGCGCCCGCTCCGCCTGCGCCAGGGCCTCCGCCGCCTCGCGGGCGTCCTCCGCCGCCTGATCCTTCAGCTCGTCCAGCTTCATGACGATGCCGTCGATCTTGTCGAACAGGTTGTGCACCGCGTTCCGGCTGCCGTGCACCTTCGGATCCAGCTTCAGCTTGGTCACGTTGGCCCGCGCGTCGGCGAACAGCTTGGCGGCCTTCGCGGCGTTCCCGGCGACCTTCTTGGCCTGCGCGTCCACCGTCTTCACCGCCGCCTGCACGGCCGAAGCGGCACTTTTCGCCCCCTTGGCGTCGCCGGCCCCTTGGGATTCCAGAACCTTGCGCAGGGCGTCGTCGGCCTCCGCGGCGGCCTTGTCGAGCGCCTTCAGGTCGCCGTTGGTGGCGGCGAGCAGCGCGTCGATCTGGGAGAGCGCCTTTTCGGCCACGGCCGCGGCGGCCTTCAGCTCCCCGGCGGCGGCGGTTGCGCGCAGTTCGGCGACGCGTTCGTTCACCGCCACGCCGGCCCGCCGCCCGATGTCGTCCAGCGACTGGCCCAGCTTCTTCAGCTCGGCCGCAACGGTCGACACCCCTTCGGCCTTCGCCGATTTCTCCAGTGTGGACTGGTAGGACGTGGCGCTTTTCACATAGTCCAGCAGTGCCTTTTCCAGGGCCTTGGCGTCGCCCTTGTCCAGCGCCGCATCCAGCGCCTTGGTCACGTCTTCCAAACCCGACTTGTGGAAGACGCCCATGAACTTGGCGCTCGGCTTCTTCTTGCCCGTCGCCGTCTCAAAGGCCGCCTTGGCGGATTTCCAGTCGCTTGCAAAGCCCATGTCGATCCTCCTCAAAAATGGGGGGAGGGTAGGGGCGGCGGACGGACGCCTCAACGCGGGATAGGTCCAATGCGGTGCACCCGCGTGACCTCCGGCGCCGCCCCGGACGGTAGTTGTCGGTAGATGGCGCAACGGAAAAGCAGCGTTTTCTTGACGCCAGTAGGCCCTACCTGTATTCCGGACAGCGACGGGGCACCACTTTCAAAAGGGGCAGATCGTGCTCGGCGACAACATGCGCGCTTTCCGGGAAAGCCTCGGGCAGAACCAGAGCGAGTTCGCGGCCTGGCTCAACGACCGCCTGCAACGCAAGTACGACAAGCAGAAGATCAGCGCCTGGGAACGCGGCGCGGAGCGCATTCCGCAGGCCGTGGCGGCGCTGCTGGTGAAGGACATCGCGGCGGCCTCCGGCACGGCGGGCCCGGCTTACATCATTTCGGTCGCAAATCAGAAGGGCGGCGTCGGCAAGACGACCAGCGCCGTGAACCTCGCCAGCATGCTGGCCAAGGCCGGCTACAAGACCCTCCTGATCGACGGCGACCCGCAGGCCAACGCCAGCGTCCATCTGGGCATTCCCGTCCGCCAGTTGGAGGCGGAAAAGAGGACCCTGTACTACGCGCTGCGCGAGGAGCGGGAGATCGAGGACATCCTCGTCCAGGTCGAGCACAGCGGGCTCTACGTTGCCCCTTCCAGCATCACCCTGTCGGAGCTTGAGGTGGAACTGGCGTCGGAAATGGGCGCCGACCATGTGCTGAAGGGCGTGATCGAGGGCATCGCCAAAACCTTCGACTTCATCCTGATCGACACCCCGCCCAATCTGGGCCGGCTGACCGTCAACGCGCTGGCCGCCGCGCACAGCGTGCTGATCCCCTGCCAGACCGAAACGCTGGCGCTGCTCGGCATCGACCTGCTGATGCGCAGCGTCACCAAGGCGCAGCGGCGCATCAACCATGGCCTGCGCGTGCTGGGCATCCTGCCGACCATGTACGACCGGCGCCTGAACCAGGACCGCGAGACGCTGGAGGAGATGCACAAGACCTTCGGCGGCGCGATGCGCATCTTCCCGCCGCTGCCCTCGGCCACGCTCTACCCGCAATCGGTGAAGGGCGGCCGCGCCCTGCTCGAAGCCGTGCCCAACGCACCGGGCGCCGATGTGTTCCAGGCCGTCTTCGACGCCGTCGTGGCCGAGCGCGGCAAGCTTCTGGAGGCCAAGCATGTCGCGTAATCCCTTCAAGAAGGCCAGCAACCCGGCCCTGTCCCAGGCCGTGGAGCGCGACCCGCTGTTCGGCCTGTCGGAGGATTTTCCCCGGCTGGTCGAGGTCGACGTCAGCAAGATCGACCCGAACCCCGACCAGCCGCGCAAGACCTTCGACAGCGAGGCGCTGGACGAGTTGGCGGCGTCCATCGGGCGGCTCGGCCTGAAACAGCCGATCGGCCTTCAGCAGGCGGACGGCGGGCGCTACATCGTCGTGTTCGGCGCCCGGCGGCTCGAAGCCGTGCGGCGGCTGGGGCATGCGACGGTGTTCGGCGTCCTGACCACCGGCGATACCGCTGAAATCGCGCTGATCGAAAACATCCAGCGCGTTGACCTGACCCCTTTCGAGGAGGCGGACGCCTACCAGAAACTGGTGGAGCGCCACGGCTACACCCACGCGGCGTTGGCCGGGATCGTGCACAAAAGCCGCCCGATGGTCACCAAGTACCTCGGCCTGCGGAACCTGCCCGACCGCGTGCGGGAGGAGCATGCGGAGGTTCACGCCCCGTTGCGCCTGCTGTTCCAGATCGCCAGCGCGCCGGAGGATCAGCGGCTTCCCCAGTGGGACAGCTACGTCGCCACGGTCCGGGCGCGCCTGTCCAAGGACACAGAACCGGCGAAGGAAGAGGGCAGGGCGCGTGAAAGCCAGCCTGAGGATGCGGCGGCGACCAGCAGCGCCTTCCCATTGCGGATGGCGCGCGCCGTCGACCGCGTGCGCGTCTCCTTGGACGCGTTCCGCCGCAAGCCGGTGCCGCTGCAGGACGCGGACCGGGAGGCGCTGGAGGAAATCCGCCGCCACATCGACGAAATCCTGACCGCACAAACACTGACCAAGGACTGATACGGCCGGCGCATAATGGCTTCCATGATCGGCCGGCCGCATCACCCTTTCGCACATGGCTGCGCCATGTGCTGCCGGGTTTGAACCGAAGGCCTTTGATGGAAGCCATCAAAGGCCTTCGGTATGAGTGCAGCGCCCGGGCCTGTTCACACGTGAACAGGCCGGGCAAACGGTACCGCGCCGGAGGCGCCGTCAAAGCGTCGCTGGCTGATGAACTGCACGGCCTCGGCGAGCACGCAGGGCCCGACGTTGAGGCCCGTTCGACGAGACGCCGCTTCCCGATCTCCGGCGGGGGACTTCTGCACCCAGCGGCAAATCGTCGAGTGATCGACCGTGACACCGCGCTCGGCCACCATCCGCTTGAGGCCGCGGTAGCTGATGCCGTACCGGCTTTACCAGCGCACCGCCCAGAGCACGATTTCTCCCTCAAAGCGGCGTCCCTTGGAGTCCGACACGGCTTGGCTCCCCCCAACGTCCAGCCATTCCACCGCGAACCGGCCAGCTTTGCTGCAAAACTCCAATCCTCATACCGGTCAATCTAACATTGCACCTTGCTCAACATCAACCCAGCCGCCACTTTAACGAAAATCTTAAACAATAGACCGTCAAAATACCAATACACCTTTTGGTTTTATCCTCCAGACGTCGCTATTCACAATGGGTTCATTCATACCAATGATTCACGATGGTGATATTCCATTTTTGGTACGCTTCACCTGTCGTACTTATTCTGATGCCATATCGGGTGTATTCAACTTTCGTCTTGTGAATGATCATCTGTACACATTAAAGCCAAGGAAAATATTACCCGTATTCGGGAGAACCTTTTCAGCGTGACTCTGTTATCGTGACCAATGTTATCATAAACAATGCTCGGCAACCGAGCGAAGGCGTGTTGACGGCCTGCTACTGAACGGCGGACATGGAGGTTGCTTATGCATTTTACTCCACGGGAAATCGATAAGCTTCTTATCTACATGCTGGCTCAGGTTGCGCAGAGGCGTAAGGACCAGGGGCTGAAGCTCAACCATCCGGAGACGGTGTCGCTCATTTCCGTTGCCGCGCTTGATGGCGCGCGGGCCGGTAAGACCGTCGAGGAAGTCATGGATTTGGCCAGCAAGGTGATCACTCGCAACGACGTCATGGAGGGTGTCGTGGAGATGATTCCCTATGTGCAGGTGGAGGCCGTGTTTACCGACGGCAGTCGCCTTGTCACCGTCCACAGCCCCATCAAATAGTCCTGGCTGAGAGGAAACATCATGAACAAGGATGTGAAGAAGGCGCCTGTCGGCGGCCTCGTGCTCGGCAAGGACGACATTGAAATAAACGCCGGCTATCCCACCACCACGCTGAAAGTCCGCAACACCGGTGATCGGCCGATCCAGGTGGGTTCGCACTTCCATTTCTTCGAAGTTAACGCATCGCTTGAATTCGAACGTGAACAGGCCTTCGGCAAGCGGCTCAACATTCCCGCCACCACGGCGATACGCTTCGAACCAGGAGACGAGAAGGAGGTCGTGCTCGTCCCCTATCAGGGCAAGCAGCGCGTGTTCGGCTTCAACGGCCTGGTCGATGGCTGGGCCGGCGACGAGGCCTACGACGATTACCGCCCACGCCTGACCGATGCGCTCGAACGGGCGAAGCGCTACGGATTCAAGAGCAAGTCGTGACGGGCTGCAGCAATCAGGGAATGGAGTTCCGGGATGGCCAAGATTTCGAGGCAGCAATATTCGGACCTATACGGCCCCACGACCGGCGACAGGATCCGGCTCAGCGACACCGATCTCTACATCGAGATCGAAAAGGACCTGCGTGTTTATGGTGAGGAAGCCGTCTATGGCGGCGGCAAGACGCTGCGCGACGGGATGGGGTTCGACAACGAACTCACCAGCGCGGCCGGCTCCCCCGATCTGGTCATCACCAACGTCACCATCGTCGATGCCATCCAGGGCGTCATCAAGGCGGATGTCGGCATCAAGAACGGCCTGATCTGCGGCATCGGCAAGGCCGGCAATCCGTCGATCATGTCGGGGGTCACGCCGGGCCTCGCGCTCGGGCCGGGCGTGGACGCGATTTCGGGCGAGCATCTCATCCTGACGGCGGGCGGCATCGACGCGCACGTCCACTTCATCTCGCCGCAGCAGGCCACGGCGGCGCTGTCCAACGGAATCACCACGCTGTTCGGCGGCGGTGTCGGCCCGACCGACGGCACCAACGGCACCACCATCACGCCGGGCACATGGAACATCGAGATGATGCTCCGGTCCTTCGACGCATGGCCGGTGAACGCGGGCGTCCTCGGCAAGGTCAACTGTTCGGCCGCGCTTCCGTTGGAAGAGCAGATCCGCGCCGGCGCGATGGGACTGAAAATCCACGAGGACTGGGGCAGCACGCCGGCCGCGATCCGGTCGGCCCTGTCGGTCGCGGACAAATGCGACATACAGGTCTGCATCCACACCGACACGCTGAACGAAGCCGGCTTCGTCGAAAACACGATCGCCGCCTTCGAAGGGCGCACGATCCACACCTACCACACGGAAGGTGCCGGCGGCGGCCACGCCCCGGACATCATCCGGGTGGCGGGACAGGCGAACGTCCTGCCAAGCTCGACGAACCCGACCCTGCCTTACGGAATCAACTCCCAGGCCGAATTGTTCGACATGACGATGATCTGTCAAAATTTGAGCCCGAAGATTACGACCGACGTCGCCTTTGCCGAGAGCCGCGTGCGCGTCGAAACGATCGCCGCCGAGAACGTGCTGCACGACCTGGGCGCGATCTCGATCATTTCGAGCGACAGCCAGGCGATGGGGCGCGTCGGCGAGTGCTGGGCGCGTTCCATTCAAACCGCAGACCTGATGAAGCAGCGCCGGGGCGCCTACAACGGCGACGCCTCGGGCAACGACAACCAGCGCGTCCTGCGGTTCGTCGCCAAGGTCACGATCAACCCCGCCATCACCCAAGGCGTGTCCAAGGTGATCGGCTCGGTCGAAGTCGGCAAGATGGCCGATCT
>JAEZPL010000442.1 GCA_023413605.1 Pseudomonadota bacterium | reverse complement strand
TGGTGGATTCGCCAGGCGATCACCCGCTCCATCGCGGACCAGGCGCGGACCATCCGCATCCCGGTCCACATGATCGAGACGATCAACAAGCTGGTCCGCACCAGCCGCCAGATGCTGCACGAGATCGGCCGCGAGCCGACCCCGGAGGAACTGGCGGAGCGTCTGATGATGCCGCTGGAGAAGGTTCGGAAGGTCCTGAAGATCGCCAAGGAGCCGATCTCCCTCGAAACGCCGATCGGCGACGAGGAGGATTCGCATCTCGGCGACTTCATCGAGGACAAGAACGCGGTTCTGCCGCTCGACGCCGCCATCCAGGCGAACCTGCGCGAGACGACGACCCGCGTCCTGGCCTCGCTGACCCCGCGCGAGGAACGCGTGCTGCGCATGCGCTTCGGCATCGGCATGAACACCGACCACACCCTGGAAGAGGTTGGTCAGCAGTTCAACGTGACGCGCGAGCGTATCCGCCAGATCGAGGCGAAGGCCCTGCGCAAGCTGAAGCACCCCTCGCGGTCGCGCAAGCTGCGCAGCTTCCTGGACACCTGACCGGGCTGCGCGATACCCATGGGCCATGCCCATGTCATACCGATGAATGAAAAACGGGGGCCTTTTGGCCCCCGTTTTTCATTTCGGCTCGCCGCGGTTGCCAAACGGGGTTGCATCCGGCCCCGGTTCTGGAGCACATTCGGCGTCCTTCGGGTGGGGCCTGTAGTTCAGCGGTTAGAACGCGCCGCTCATAACGGTGTTGTCGTCGGTTCGAATCCGGCCGGGCCCACCATCCTCCCTTGCAAATTTTGTAATCGCTAATTGTCGCTTTTGCCCTTAGGTGGGAATTGGCGCTTATGCGTGAGAAGGCGACGCGCATAGGCGAGACGGATCAGGAATCCTGAACTCCGTATAGGCCAAGCTTTTCAGGGTATTGGTGGAGCCGTCGATCGCTCATAGGACATCGAGCGATCCCTACCTCCCGAATCGCCGGGGCGATGCTGAAACTCAAATCCCTCTCGTCTAAAGGCATCACCGAGTAGCTGTCCCCATTGAAGCCGGCGACTCGCCGGATGCGGCGAGGACGAAGGCCCTGAATTTCTGGATCATGGTCTCTCTGCCTCTATCGATTGGGTGAAGCAATGCCCTGGAGGGACGATGATCGCTGGCCTGGTAGACCGGCACCCTTGCCTGACGAGTCAATCTCCTCCTGGTTCGCTCGCCTAGCCGGTGCAAACGGACTGCGGCCAAGCGATCTCTTCGCGATCCTCCAGCCCGGCGGTTATCGCTACCCGCGGGATTTGGACCGCCACGCCGACGAAGCATTGCTCGGCCAACTGGAGGAGGCAACGGGAGTCGGTGCAGAGCAGATCAAGCTGGGAACCTTCCGGCGCTGGATCGGCCATCTGTTCGGTACCGATGATGGCCTGATCAAGCTGCATTGGCTGCCGCCGGCCGGACGAGAGGACACCCGCCGCTCCTATGGTCAGCAGGTCTGCCCTGGCTGTCTGGCGGAGGACTCGCAACCCTACCTGCGTCTGACGTGGCGCCTTAGTTTCCTGGTTGCCTGTCCAAAGCACAAACGGCTTCTGGTGGATCGCTGCCCCTCGTGTGGTGAGCCAGTCAACGTCCTACGGCGTAACCGAACCGAAGGCATGGAGTGCTGGAAGTGTGATCATGATTTCCGCTCCACCGAGACCGATCCGGTCGGCAGCGACATCCTATGCCTTCAATCCAGACTGCTGGCTATGGTGGAGGACAGGTGGACGGTTCTCGGCGAAGCCGGACCGATTCACGCCCTGGCTTACGTTCAACTCCTGGCGCTGATTTTCCGGCTGCTGGTCTCCGGGAAGCACGCGCTGCCACTGCGCACGTGGCTGGCCTCCCGTGAGTCTGCATTCGCATGCGACCCGATCCCCAGGATGCGGGAGGTCGAATTTCTGAATCCGCGAGCCCGGCGAGACGTGTTGCGGATGACGGATCATCTCCTGAGGGACTGGCCCAACCGGTTCGTCGAGGCGTGCGCCGCGGTACGGCTGACCAGCCGTCATCTGCTGAAGTCAGGACGGAGCTATCCCTTTGCCTTTCAGCAGACGGTTGAACAGCACCTAACCACTCAGCATCGGGCGATCGGTGGAGAGGAACTGGAAGCCGCCAAGCGGCAACTGGCGTGTCGCGGGATCAAACCGACCTACCGCGCTCTCGTCGAGCTTACCGGTGTGAAGATCACCGCGGAGCGAGCCCGGGCGGAAGCTGCCGACGCAACGGCGGCGCCTTGGGGGCAGGGGCGGTACTGGAAGCTTGACGGCATTTCGCCCGAGGTGAAGGCGGCGGCTCGTCTCGCTGCGCACCGCTCCGGCGAAAACGTCGCAGTTTGGCTGGATCGGCTGGTGCGGAAAGAATTGAATATGCCAGCTATGCGTGTAAGCTGACGATGCGAGAAAAAGTGCCGTCGCGAGTCCTCTAAGGTTGAATCTGGGAGGTGACGCATGCCGGTCCGCAAGATCGGTCTCTGTTACCGCAGTGTCTCCGGGCGGGTTCCGATGGGGGCCGGTCGGGCATCGGTCACGGTCGAATCAACGTTGGAGCGGGACTTCGCCCTGCTGCAGCGATTCGATCGCGACGTCGCCGGTATCGAAGAGCAGCCGGTGCGCATCGAATACCGCGTCGGCCAGGGGACCAAGCGCCGCTATGTCCCGGATTTCCTCGTCACCTACCGTGGCGCCGGTCGTCCGCCGCAGCTCGTAGAGGTGAAATACTCCACCGATCCGCACCTGCTGGCGGGCGCTTTGGAAGTGCGCTTCGCTGCGGCCCGCCGATTCGCCGCAGAGCGTGGATGGGTCTTCACGCTGGTAACTGAAAAGGAAATCCGCACCCCACGGCTGGAGAACGCCACCTTCCTGCTGCCCTTTCGCGACCGTCCTGCAGACCCGGCGTTCCGCGACCGGTTGCTCACGGCGGCAGCGGAGGCGCCGACCACCGTGCAGGGTCTAGCCGATCGCGTCGCTGGCGAAGCGGCGAGCCGCGCGCGGGTGCTGCCCAGCCTGTGGACCCTGATCGCGCGCTTTGAACTCGTAGTCGACCTCGACCGGCCGATCACCATGCGGACCATGCTCCGGCATCCCCAGGGAGGAGACGCATGACGAAGCGGTTCAGCTTCAGCCCCGGCGCGGCCGTCAAACTGCGAGGGCGGTCCTGCACCATTCTGGAAGCGGTCACAGCCTCGTCGGTCCTGGTCGAGGACGCCGAGACCAAGGAGACGCAGGTGGTGCCGGTCTCTAAGCTGTCTCATCCGGACGGCGCGACGAAGCCCGAACCGACGCGGGCCTTGGACAGCCTTCCCGAGGACGACCTGGCTGAGGCCAAGCGCCGTTTCGCGATCATCAAGCCCCTGGTCCGGTGCGAGCGCCGCAGCCAGGAGGATGTCAAGCGGGTGGCCGAGCAGCACGGGGTCGGCCTCTCGACCCTTTACCGCTGGATCAAGACCTACGAGAGCCGGCGGCTCGTGTCCGACCTCGCCCCACGGCGCAAGGGCCGGCCCATGCCCAAGCGGCTGGACGCAGCCATTGAGGCCGTAATCGACAGCGTCATCAAGGACCTTTACCTAACCAAGCAGAAGGCCACCGGTGAGGAGGTGATCCTGGAGGTGCACCGCCGCTGTCGGGCCGCCAAGTTGGCCAAACCGGCGAGCAGCACGATTCGCAAGCGCTTGCGGGCGATCGACCCTCGGGAGAAGGTGCTGAAGCGGGAGGGCCGCAAGGCGGCGCACGACAAGTTCGGCCGGGTCAAGGGCGAGTTCCCCGGTGCGGACTCGCCGCTCGCCGTCGTGCAGATCGACCACACGCTGCTGGACATCATCGTTCTGGACGAGGAGATGCGCCTGCCGATCGGCCGCCCCTGGCTGACGCTGGCCATCGACGTCTTCAGCCGCATGGTGGTCGGCTACCACCTGTCGCTGGACCATCCCAGCGCCTTCGCGGTGGGGCTGTGCCTCTGCCACGGCATGCTGGACAAGGCGGCGGAACTGGAGCGACTCGGCGTCAAGGGCGAGTGGCCGGTGTGGGGCAAGCCGCGCATGATCCACTCCGACAACGGCAAGGACTTCCGCAGCTACTGCACTGACTCATTCAGAAGGTGCAGGCAGCCGGTCGAGTTTGGCGAAGATGGTTTCGGCGGGCTTGGTCCAGACGAATGGCTTGGCGGCCTTATTGTGCGCGCGGATGTAGCGGGCGATGGCGTCCTGCAGGTCGGCCACGGACTTGAAGACGCCGCGCCGGATGCTCCGGCGGGTGATGATCGAGAAGAAGCCCTCGACAGCGTTGATCCACGAGGCCGAGGTGGGGGTGAAATGGAAGACCCAGCGCGGGTGATCGGCCAGCCAGTCCAGCACCTTGGGGTGCTTGTGGGTGGCGTAGTTGTCCACGATGGCGTGGATCACCTTGCCCGCCGGGACGGCGCGCTCCACGGCGTTGAGGAACGTGATGAACTCCTTGTGGGTGTGCTTGGGCATACAGCGCCCGACCACGGTGCCGGTCAGCGTGTTCAGCGCGGCGAACAGCGTGGTGGTGCCGTTGCGCTTGTAGTCGTGCGTCATCGTCCCGCACTTGCCGGGCTTCAGCGGCAAGCCGGGCTGGGTGCGGTCGAGCGCCTGGATCTGGCTCTTCTCGTCGATCGACAGCACCACCGCGTGGCACGGCGGGTCCATGTACAGCCCGACGATGTCCTCCACCTTGGCCGCGAAGGCGGGATCGCGGGAGCGCTTGAAGGTGCGCAGGCGATGGGGCTGGAGGCGGTTGGCCTCCCAGATGCGCTGCACGGCGCGCAGGCTGATGCCGACTGCCTTGGCCATCGCCCGGCCGGTCCAGTGGGTGACCGCGCCGGGCGGTTCCGCACAGGTCAGCGCCAGCACTTTGGCCACCGTCGTAGTGGGCAGCGGCGCCCGGCCGGGCTTGCGCGTCTTGTCGCGCAGCAGCCCCGCGACGCCTTGTTCGGCGTAGCGGAGTTGCCAGCGCCATACCGCCGGGCGGCTGACACCGGCTCGGCGGGCCACCTCCAGAACGGGCAGCCGCTCGGCCGACAATAGGATGATGTTGGCCCGCTGCACATGCTTGAGCGGGCGGTTGCGGTCGGCGAGGAGCGCGGCCAAGCGCGCGCGGTCCTCCGCTCCAACGATGACGCTGACGGTCTGGGCCATGCCGACAGAATCGCACGGCGGCGGCCCTTTGTGAATCCTACGTCTGCGTCAGTGCACTA
>JAEZPL010000360.1 GCA_023413605.1 Pseudomonadota bacterium | reverse complement strand
CCGGGGGGGGGCCCCCCCCCCCCCCGCCGCCGCACCGCGCGCCGCCGACACGACGACCGAACGCGCCCCGACGACGATTGCGATGGGAGACGACTGATGGAACTCATACTCGCGCTCGGCATCGGGGTGCTGACGGGGGCCGGGGTCTGGCTGCTGCTCCGCCCGCGCACCTTCCAGGTGATCATCGGCCTGTCGCTGCTCTCCTACGCCGTCAACCTGTTCATCTTCTCCACCGGCGGCCTGCGCACCGGCGCCGCCCCCGTGCTTCAGAAGGGCGAGGCGGGAAGCCTGCTCACCTACGCCGACCCGGTGCCCCAGGCGCTGGTGCTGACCGCCATCGTCATCGGATTCGCCACGACGGCGCTGTTCCTCGTCCTGCTGCTCGCCGCGCGCGGCCTGACGGGCACCGACCATGTGGACGGAAAGGAGAAAAAGCGGTGACCGGCTGGACGGACCACCTGACCATCGCGCCCATCGTCCTGCCGCTTCTCGTCGGGGCGTTCCTGATGCTGATCGACGAGCGGCAGCGAACGCTGAAGGCGGCGCTCAGCGTCGCGTCGGCGTCGCTTCTGCTCGTGCTGGCCGTAACACTGCTGGTGCAGGCGAACGCGGCCCCCGCGGACACCGCGGCGGTGCGCGTCTACCGGCTGGGCAACTGGCCGGCGCAGTTCGGCATCGTGCTGGTGCTGGACCGGCTGTCCGCGCTGATGCTGGTGCTGACGAACATCCTGGGGCTGTCCGCGCTGGTCTTCTCGCTGGCGCGCTGGCAGCGGGCGGGCGTGCACTTCCATTCGCTGTTCCAGTTCCAGCTGATGGGGCTGAACGGCGCCTTCCTGACCGGCGACCTGTTCAATCTGTTCGTCTTCTTCGAAATCATGCTCGCGGCCTCCTACGGGTTGGCGCTGCACGGGTCGGGGGTGGCCCGCGTCCGGGCGGGCCTGCACTACGTCGCGATCAACCTGACGGCGTCCCTGCTGTTCCTGATCGGAGTCAGCGTGATCTACGGCGTCGCCGGCACGCTGAACATGGCCGAACTGGCGGCGCGCATGGCGACGGTCGCCGGGGAAGACCGTGCGCTGCTGGAGGCGGGGGCCGCGGTTCTCGGCTGCGCCTTCCTGATCAAGGCGGGCATGTGGCCTGTCGGCTTCTGGCTACCGAACACCTATTCCACGGTCGGATCGGCCTCCGCCGCGATCATGTCGATCCTCAGCAAGGTGGGCGTCTACGCCGTGCTGCGGCTGTGGCTGCTGATCTTCGGGTCGACCGCCGGGGATTCGGTAGGATTCGGCGGCAGCTGGCTGCTGGCCGGCGGGCTGCTGACCATCGCCTTCGGCTCCATCGCGGTGCTGGCGACGCAGAACATGGCGCGGTTGGCCGGGGCCAGCGTTCTGGTTTCCTCCGGCACGCTGCTGGCGGCCATCGGCACCGGGCAGGTCGCGGTGACCAGCGGCGCGTTGTTCTACATGACCAGCTCCATCCTGGCGATCGCCGGCTTCTTCCTGCTGATCGAGCTGGTGGAGCGCGGGCGCATAGTCGGCGCCGACGTGCTGGCCGTGACGCGCGAGGCGTTCGGCGAGGGCGAGGACGAGGATCTGGACGACGACGACGAGATCGGCGTCGCCATTCCCGCGACCATGGCGGTTCTGGGCATGGGCTTCATGGGCTGCGCCCTGCTGCTGGCGGGCCTGCCGCCGCTGTCCGGCTTTCTCGCCAAGTTCGCCATGCTGGCGCCGCTGCTGAGTCCGTCCGGCGGCCCGGTGCCGCTCGCCGCGTGGGCGCTGCTGGCCGCGCTGGTCCTGTCCGGGCTGGCGACGATCATCGCGATGACCCGCACGGGCATCGACGTCTTCTGGGCCTCCCCCGCCGACGAGGTGCCGCGCGTGCGCGTGGTGGAGATCGCGCCGGTCATGCTGCTGCTGGCCCTTTGCGTCGTGCTCACCGTCAAGGCGGGGCCGGTCATGCGCTACATGGACGCGACGGCCCATTCCCTCTACGCGACGCAGGACTACATCCGGGGCGTGCTGCCGCCCGACGACTCGTCCGTCCCCGCCGAAGGATTCAACCGATGAACCAGGGGCCGATGACACAGGAGCCAATCAATCAGGGACTGATCAAACAGGAACCGACGACGCGGTGGCTGCCGCATCCCCTGCTGACCGCCGTCCTGCTGGCGACGTGGCTTCTGCTGAACCAGAGCGTGTCGCTGGGCCACATCCTGCTCGGCAGCGTGCTGTCGCTCGGTCTCGTCCGCATCTTCATGGCGCTCGACCCGCCGCAGACGCGGCTGCACCGGCCGCGCGTGGCCCTGGAGCTGGCGTGGCTGGTGTTTGCCGACATCGTCCGGTCCAACATCGCCGTCGGCCGGATCGTCCTGAAGCGGAAGCCAGGCAATCGGGTGTCCGGCTTCCTGCGCATCCCGCTGGACATGCGCGCGCCCTACGGGCTGGCAACGCTGGCCTGCATCATCACCGCCACGCCCGGCACGGTCTGGGTGGAATATGATTCCTCCAAGAACGCCATCCTCCTCCACATCCTGGATCTGGTGGACGAGCAGGAATGGATCGACACCATCAAGGGACGGTACGAGAGGCGCCTGATGGAGATTTTCGAATGATCGCGCAGCTGCTGGTCTGGTCCATCCTCGTAGCACAGATTCTCCTGGGCGTCGCCATGGCCTGCGCGGTGTTCCGCGTGCTGCGGGGGCCGCGCGCGCAGGACCGGGTACTGGGGATGGACACGCTGTACGTGAACGCGACGATGCTGCTGCTGACCTTCGGCATCCGCACCGCCAGCACGCTATATTTCGAAGCCGCGCTGATCATCGCCCTGCTCGGCTTCGTCACCACGGCGGCGCTCGCCAAGTTCCTCATGCGCGGAGAGGTGATCGAATGACGCATTTGGC
Organism: Pseudomonadota bacterium; assembly: GCA_023413605.1. Taxonomy (GTDB): domain Bacteria; phylum Pseudomonadota; class Alphaproteobacteria; order Azospirillales; family Azospirillaceae; genus Azospirillum. Next base: position 4,788 of record JAEZPL010000360.1, on the reverse strand, counting down.
CGAACTGCCGGATTGGGCGGCCCTGCTGACCGCCCTTCTGCTTCTGATCGGATCGGGGCTGACCCTGATCGGGTCGGTGGGGTTGCTGCGCTTCCGCACCTTCTACCAGCGGATCCACGCCCCGACGCTGGGCACGACCCTGGGGATCGGCAGCATCCTGCTCGCCTCCATGCTCGCCTTTTCCGTGCTGGAATCGCGGCCGGTGTTGCACGAGGTGCTGATCGCGGTCTTCATGGTCGTCACCACGCCCATCACCCTGATGCTGCTGGCCCGTGCCGCACTCTACCGCGACCGCAGCGAAGGCAACGACGAGGTGCCGCCCAACACCTCAGGCTGATCCTCAGCCGGTGAACACCGATCCCGGCACGAACACCGTGCCGTCCATCAGAAGACGGGCGGTCCGCACCAGGGCCGCGCGCCGCAGCTTGATGCCGCCGCCGTCCTTCTCCGCAAGGTCGATCTCGACCGTCAGCCGCCCGCTGGCGTGCTCAACGTCGCAGCGCTTCACCGGGCCTTCCGGAGCCCGCGCGAAGGCGTGCGCCGGGGAGCCTTCCAGCAGGCAGGCCGTGGCGACCGTCACCGCGCCCAGCACGCCGATGGAGGCGTGCAGGCTGAAGGGGGTGAAGGTGCGCGTCGCGATCATGCCCCCGTCGCGCGGCGGGGCGACGAGGGTGAGCTTCGGCACGGTCTGCGCCCGCACGTCGCCCAGCCCCATCCGCTCGCCCGCGACGAACCGGATTGCCTCCAGCCGTTCCCGCAGGGTGGCGTTGGCGTCGAGATCCGCGTTGTCCTCGTAGCCGGTCAGCCCGAAGGCCGCGGCCGGCATCACCACCACCGGCATCCCGTTGTCGATCAGCGTGCAGGGCACGCCGTCGATCTCGTCCACCACCCGGCCGGAAGGCAACAGGGAACCGCAGGTCGAGCCCTCGGTATCGAGGAAGGCCTGCACCACCGGCGCGTGCCGCCCCGGCACGCCGTCGATGGCGACGCCGCCGTCATAACGCACGCGGCCGTCCGGCGTTTCCACCGTCACCTCGGCGATGCTGTCGGAATTGACCATGTAGACACGCACCGTCGTGCGCTCCCCGGCCGGAGCGACGAGGCCGCGTTCGATGGCGAAGGGGGCGACGCCGGCCAGGATGTTGCCGCAGTTCTGCGCGTCGGAGACGATCGGCTTGTCCGGCACGATCTGCAGGAACAGATAGTCCACGTCGCATCCCGGCCGTTCCGACCGCGACACCACCGCGACCTTGCTGGTCAGCGGGTAGGCGCCGCCGACGCCGTTGATCTGCCGCGGGTCGGGAGAGCCCATCACGGCCAGCAGGACGCGGTCACGGCTTGCGGCATCCTCCGGCAGGTCGGATGCGAGAAAATAGGCACCCTTGGAGGTGCCGCCGCGCATCAGGGCCCAGCGGATGCCGATCTGCTCGGTCATAGAGAATGCTCCCAATTGGGCCGATTGGGTCAGAGCGCCCCGTCCGGGCAGGCCGGCGCCCGGAAGGCTGCAACGGCGGCCTGGACGATCTGCGCAAGCGCTTCTTCGGCGTTCTCACCCTTGGCATCGCCGCCCGACAGCCGGGTGACGCGCCAAGGGTTGATCAGCGTGTAGTTGACCGCCCCCAGCAGGAAATGCGTGCGCCACACGATGTCCCCGCGGGGCAGGTGCGGCAGGCAGGCCTGAAGGGCGTCGATGAAGGCGTGGTTGATGGGGTTGAAGGTCTCCGCGATGATCTTCTGCGCTTCCTCGTGCCGCTCCGCCATCACGACGGCGCGCAGGCGCGCGAAGCGGGCGCCGCCGCCCTCCGTCCCTTCGGACTCGGAAAAGGACGGCAGGATGAAGGCGCGGACGATGGCGGCCAGCCGGTCGTCCGGGTCGCGGATGCGCTGCGCCTCGCTCAGCAACTCGCTGCGGCGCCGGTTCATCGGGCCGGAGTGCCGCTCGTAGATCGCCCGCAGCAGGCCGTCCTTCGATCCGAAGTGATAGCTGATGCTGCCGAGGTTGGCGCCCGACGCCTGGGCGATCTCGCGCATCGACACGGCCCGAAAGCCATTCTCCGAGAACAGTTCCTCCGCGGCGTTCAGGATTGCCTCGCGCATCGAGGCTTGGCGTTGCGGCATCGGCACGGGAACGATCTCCAACAGGATACGGCCAGCGGGCACGGATCGGCGATGCCCCTCACCCTAGCGCCATTTGGTCGATCGTACAAATGATTTGTACGATTCCGCGTGTCTGTTGGGCACCCGTTACATTTCATGTTGACACGGGATTGCGGCCGTGCCCGGCATTTGTACCGATGTACAAATTATACAGACGTCCAAACAATAGCCGCTGCATCAACGAAACCGTGGATCGCCTCATGAGCACGCAATCGCAGAAGGGCGCGCTGGTCGTCAGCGCGCATCCGGGAGACTTCGTCTGGCGGGCCGGCGGCGCCATCGCGCTGCACGCCAAGCGCGGCTACCGCGTGAAGATCGTCTGCCTGTCCTACGGCGCCCGCGGCGAGAGCCAGGGCGCCTGGAAGCGGGCCGGCGCGACGCTGGAGGCGGTGAAGCGGCAACGTCACGACGAGGCGGTGCGTGCGGCCGAGATCCTGGGCGCGGAGATCGAGTTCTTCGACGCGGAGGATTATCCGCTGGAGATCAACCGGGCCATGCTCGACCGATTGGTGGACGTCTACCGCGACGTCCAGCCGGCCTTCGTGCTGACCCACGCGGCGGCGGATCCCTACAACTACGACCATCCCGACGCCGCGCGCTTCGCGCAGCAGGCCCGCATCATCGCCCAGGCCGCCGGCCACAATCCTGGTGCTGCGACGCTCGGCGCCCCGCCGGTCTTCCTGTTCGAGCCGCACCAGCCGGAACAGTGCGACTTCAAGCCCAACGTCATCCTGAACATCGACGAGGTATGGGACATCAAGCGCAAGGCGTTCGAGGCGCTGCCCGCGCAAAAGCACCTGTGGGACTACTACACCCGCGTGGCGCTCCAGCGCGGCGCGCAGGGCGGCCGAAACGCGGGCCGAAGCGCCACCTACGGCACCGCCCAGGGCATGACCCATGGCGAGGCCTACCAGCGCGTGTTCCCGATGGTGCTGGAGGAACTGGCATGAAGCCCGTCGTCGTCCGCACCATCGACCGCGCCGGCGCGGCGGCGGTCGAAGCCCTCGCCTCGCTCGGCGTGTCCACCGTGCACGAGGCCATGGGCCGTACCGGCCTGATGAAAACCTATATGCGTCCGGCCTGGGCCGGCGCGCGGGTGGCCGGCACCGCGGTCACCGTCCTGGCCCAGCCCGGCGACAACTGGATGCTGCACGTCGCCGTGGAACAGTGCCGGCCCGGCGACCTGCTGGTGGTCGCCTGCACCACCGACAACACCGACGGCATGTTCGGCGACCTGCTGGCGACCTCCCTCCAGGTTCGCGGCGTCCGCGGCCTCGTCATCGACGCCGGAGTGCGCGACGTGGCCAGCCTTCAGGAGATGGGCTTCCCGGTCTGGTCCCGCGCCATTTCCGCCAAGGGCACGGTCAAGGCGACCCTCGGCTCCGTCAACATCCCGGTCGTCTGCGCCGGTGCGCTGGTCAATCCCGGCGATGTGATCGTGGCGGACGACGACGGCGTCGTCGTGGTGCCGGCCAAGCGCGCCGCCGAGGTGGCGGATGCCGGCCGGAAGCGCACGGCCAACGAGGAGGAGAAGCGCAAGCGCCTCGCCGCCGGGGAACTTGGCCTGGACATGTACGGCATGCGCCCGGCCCTGGAAGCCGCGGGCCTGATCTACGTCGACCGCCTGGAAGATTTGGACCGCTGAACGGCGGCCAGACGAACAGGATCCTGAAGAACAAAGCCCTGAAAAACGAATTCCTGGGAGGAAACGTCATGACTTCGTCGTTCCGCACGCTCCTGCTCGGCAGCGTCCTGGCCGTGGCCGCCACGGCGTTGCTCGCCGCCGGTGCCGATGCGAAGGAATACAAGGTAGGTCTGGTCGCGTCGCTGTCCGGCCCCACCGCGTCGCTCGGCCAGCAGATCGAGCGCGGCGCCCGCCTGTACCAGAGCCTGCACAAGGACGAGCTTGGCGGCGACACGGTCGAACTGATCGTGCGGGACGACACCGGCCCGGCGCCGGACGTCGCCAAGCGACTGGCCCAGGAACTGGTCGTGCGCGACCGCGTCAACTTCCTGGCCGGCATCATCTTCACGCCGAACGCCAACGCCATCGCTCCGATCGCGACGCAGGCCAAGGTGCCCTTCGTCATCATGAACGCCGCGTCCTCGGCAACGACGAAGTCATCCCCCTACATCGTGCGCGTGTCGCAGACGATCGCGCAGATCACCGCCTCGCTCGCCAAATGGGCCGCCCAGCAGAAAGGACATCAACACCGTCTACACGCTGGTGTCCGACTACGCGCCGGGGCAGGAGGCCGAGGCGGCCTTCAGCTCCGGCTTCCAGGGCGAGGGCAAGAAAGTCATGGCCTCCGTCCGCGTGCCGGTGCAGAGCCCCAACTTCGTAAGGTGGTCCCCGATTTCGGCGGTAACCTCTCTTGCATGTCACAGCGGGTTGCCGCAGGCATGGAAAAGACGACGCCGATTGCGCGGCGCGAAACTAAAGCGAATTTCCATTCGCTTTAGTTTCATATGACTTCATTCGCCAGTCGGGCTTCGGCCGCACGGGCGGCTCTCATACCGAAGGCGTTTGATGGCTTCCATCAAACGCCTTCGGTTCAAACCCGGCAGCACATGGCGCAGCCATGTGCGAAAGGGGCATACGGCCGGCCGTTCATGGAAGCCTTCATGCTC
>JAEZPL010000325.1 GCA_023413605.1 Pseudomonadota bacterium | reverse complement strand
TCGCCTGACAGCCGCCCGCCACCATGCGCAGCGCGTCGTCGCCGGTGGCGTGCCCGTAGGAGTCGTTGATGCGCTTGAAATGATCCACGTCCAGCACGAAGACCGACATCGGCTCCTGGTAGCGGTGGGCGCGGGCCAGCTGCGACCGCGCCAGATCCATGAAGCAGCGCCGGTTGTAGATGCCGGTCAGCGAATCGCGGGAGGCCATGTCCCGCAGGGCCTCCTCCATGTTGCGGCGTTCCGTGTAGTCGTAGATCCACGCGAGGTTCACCGGCACGCCCTGGATCACCGCCTGATTGACCGTGAACAGCGTCCAGAAGGACGAGCCATCGGCGCGCCGGAACTGGATTTCCATGTTCACGACGGAGCCCGAGCTGCGCAGCCGCTCGATCACGCGCTCTCGCTGCTGGTCGTCCAGGTAATAGTCGCGCGCTTGCCGGCCGATCACGTCCTCGCGCTTCAGCCCGATCAGTTCGGCGAATCGGGTGTTGACGAAGATGATCCGCCCGTCGTCGCGCCGCGACACCGACACGCCGATGGGGCTCTGCTCCAGGATGGCCCGAAGCCGTTCCTCGCTCGGGTGCCCTTCCGACAGGTCGTGGATCACGCCGACGATGCCGCCGAGGTTGCCGGTGTTGTCGCAGAAGACCGCCTTGGTCAGGCCGGCCATGCGGGTGGTGCCATCGGCGAAAGGGACCGCCTCCTCATAGCTGCGCTGTCCCCAGTTGACGACCAGCTCCCGGTCCTGGTCCTCGTGCGCCTTGGCGAGCCGCGGATCCATCACCGCGAAGGACCGCTTCTGGATGATGGAGCGGCGGGACAGGCCGGTGTAGCGCTCGAACGCGTCGTTGCAGTCGACGAACTGCCCCTCCGCGTTCTTGACGAACACCGGGACGGGCAGCGTTTCGAACAGCACGTCCTTCATCAGCAGTTGGTCGCGCAAGGCCGCCTCGGCCCGGCGGTGGTGGCTGACGTCGGTGAGGATGCGCAGCGACAGCCGTTCCCCATGCGGCCCCGGAATGGGGCCGAGCGCTTCCGACACCCAGACCGTGCTGCCGTCGTGGCATTGCAGGCGGCGCTCGCAGGCCGCGGACTCGCCCGTCACGTCCGGCGAGGGTGGAACGCTGTCCATCGGCTCCAGCGTACCGAAGCCGAGGCCGGCCAGCGACGCCGGGGGATAGCCCAGCAGATCGTGCAGCGCGGGATTGGCATAGACGATGGCGCCTTCGGGCGTGGTGACGCAGACGCCGGTCGGCAGCGCGTCGAACGCGCGCCAAAGCGCCACCTGCGTCTCCTCAGCATCCCCCGAAGGGCTCATCGTTGTGCCAACTGAATCGAGCATGGCGGCCACAGTGTCATGGAGGATTCTTGCGCCGCGACGGAGCGAACCGCCGTTACGTTAGCCGATGCGTGAATTTGCCCGTGTGTGCCATCTTGTCGCGCTTCGGGTGAATCGCTCAAATCCGAACCAAAATCTACATATTTTTGAACAATTGGCAGGCAACAATCATCCGATTTGCAGCGTTTTCATCGACCGGAAGGCCCAATCTCAACCAATCCGGGCGATAATCAAAGCGGCGCACCAGAATCCCCGCATGGCCAAGCGCATTGTAAAGCCGAGTCGCGTCAATTTCGCAAATCAGACGAAAGAGGGATGTCCCGCCTACAACCTTCAGGCCGGCACCGGTCAACCGCGCGTCCAGCCGATCCGCTTCGGCCTGCAAGCGCGTCCGCGTCGCCGCGATCCAGGCCGAATCCGACAGGGCGGCCGTGGCAACCACAAGTCCCGGCCCCGACACCGCCCAAGGCCCGACGGCGGCGCGCACCGTCCCAGCCAGTTCCGGCTCCGCCAGCAGGATGCCGAGGCGCAGGCCAGCCAGCCCAAAGAACTTCCCGAAGGAGCGCAGCACCACCAGTCCCGGCCGCCCGGCCTCGTCCGCGACGCTGGCCTCCGGCGTCACATCGGCGAAGGCCTCGTCCACCACCAGCCAGCCGCCGCCGGCAGCCTGCCGGTCGGCCAGGGCCAGCAGGTCGGACCGTGGCACGATGCGTCCGTCGGGGTTGTTCGGGTTGACGATCACGATCACGTCGGCCGCGACGCCGTCCAGCGACGCGACCTCCGCCACGCGGTGCCCGGCGCCGGCCCAACCCGCCGCGTGCTCCGCGTAGGTCGGCCTCAGCACCGCGACCGTTCCCGGCGCGCGCAGCCGCGGCAGAAGCTGGATCAGCGCCTGCGACCCGGAGGCCGCCGCCACCGTCTCCTCCCCCGGCGCGCCGTAGCAGGCCGCCGCCGCCTCGCGCAGGGCGGCCTCGGCGGAGCGGGCCGGCAGCCGCGCCCAGGCGTCGGCCGGAATGGCGGGCAGCGGGTAGGGCCACGGATTGATGCCGGTGGACAGGTCCACCCAGGGCTCCGGCGCCCCGGCGAAGGCCGCCCGCGCGCCGTCCAGGTCGCCGCCATGGATGATGCCCTTGGCCCTGGCTGCTGTTTCGGCCATGATCGCGCCCTTTCCTTCCCCGTCAGGATTCCGTGCCGTGGAGCTTCATCCGTCCGTGCTGGCCGTCGCTCTCGTCATCGAGGCCGCAGCCGGCTATCCGGACGCACTGTACGCCCAAATCCGCCACCCGGTGGTGTGGATCGGCGCGCTTATCGCCCAGCTTGACCGCGCGCTCAACCGCGAGGGCGATTCCTTCGACCTGCGCAAGCTGATGGGCGTGCTGGCGCTGGCGGTGCTGTTGCTGGTCGTCGGCGGCGTCGCTGTGGCGGTGGCGTGGCTGTGCCGCCACCTTCCCTTCGGCTGGCTGGTGGAAGCGGCGCTGGCCTCCACCCTGATCGCGCAGCAGAGCCTGTACGAGCATGTGGCGGCGGTCGCCCGCGCCTTCCGGACCGGCGGGCTGGACGCCGCGCGGGAGGCCGTGTCGCGCATCGTCGGCCGCAACCCGGCCACGCTGGACGAGCACGGCGTCAGCCGCGCCGCGATCGAGAGCCTGTCGGAAAACTTCTCGGACGGCGTAGTCGCCCCGGCCTTCTGGCTGCTGGTCGGCGGGCTGCCGGGGATCGCGCTGTACAAGGCCATCAACACCGCCGACAGCATGATCGGCCACCGCACCCCACGCCACGAGGCCTTCGGCTGGGCCTCGGCCCGGCTGGACGATCTGGTGAACCTGCCCGGTTCCCGCCTCAGCGCGCTGCTGATCACCGCCGCGGCCCGCTTCACGGGCGGTGCCGACGCGACCGAGGCGTGGCGCTCCGTCCGCCGCGACGCGCACCGCCTCCGCTCCCCCAACGCCGGCTGGCCCGAGGCCGCGATGGCCGGCGCGCTGGATCTGCGGCTGGGCGGCCCGCGGGTGTACGGCGCCGTGCGCGTGGAGGACGCCTGGATGGGTCCCGGCCGCACCGCCGCCACCCCGCAGGACATCGACCGCGCCCTGCACCTCTACCGCCGCGCCTGCCTCGCCCTGGTGATTGGCGCGCTGGTGATCGCGGTGTTTCTGTAAAGGGCGAACGGCTACCCCGCCACCGCCAGCAGGCCGTCCACGTCCATGTGCGTTTCCAGCCTTTCCGCGATGCGGTCGAGCGCCTGTTCCACGGTGGCCTCGTAGGACTGGCCGGAGGCGGCTGCTCCCATCCCCTTCAGAAAGGCGGACCGGAAGCCATCGGCGCCGAACAGGCCGTGCAGGTAGCAGCCGAGCACCCGCCCGTCGGCGGATATGGCGCCATCGGTCTGGCCACTGACGAAATCCAGCATGGGACGGGCGCGGTCGGGGCCGTCGGTGCGGCCCATGTGCATCTCATAGCCGGCCACCGGCTGGCCGGTGGTGCGTTCGGCGGCGGTTGCCTCCTCCAGCACCTTCGGCCCCTTCAGCACCGTCTCGACGTCGAGCAGGCCGAGACCCGCGGCCTCGCCGGGCGGCCCCTCGATGCCATCCGGGTCGGCGATGCGGCGGCCGAGCATCTGGTAGCCGCCGCAGATGCCCAGCACCCGCCCGCCACGCCGCCAATGGGCCAGCAAATCCACGTCCCAGCCCTGGGCGCGCAGCACCTCCAGATCGGCGATGGTCGCCTTGGTGCCGGGCAGGATGATCAGGTCGGCATCGCCAGGCAGCGGCTGGCCGCGCGGTACCATCGTCAGCGCCACGTCCGGCTCCTGCGCCAGCGGGTCGAAATCGTCGAAATTGGCGATGCGCGACAGCATCGGCACCGCGATGCGTAGCGTGCCACCCGCCTTGCGCGTCCAGTTGTCGAGCGCCACGGCGTCCTCCGCCGGCAGCAGGGCGGCATCGGCCAGCCACGGCACGACGCCGAAGGACCGCCAGCCGGTGCGCTGCTCGATGATGGACAGGCCGCTGTCGAACAGCCGCACGTCGCCGCGGAACTTGTTGATGAGGAAGCCTTTCACCCGCGCCTGCTCCTCCGGCGGCAGCAGCGCGTGGGTGCCGACGAGGCTGGCGATCACGCCGCCCCGGTCGATGTCGCCGACCAGCACCACCGGCACGTCCGCCGCTGTGGCGAAGCCCATGTTGGCGATGTCGCCGGCGCGCAGGTTGACCTCCGCCGGGCTGCCGGCCCCCTCCACCACCACGATGTCGGCCTCGTCCTTCAGCCGTTCGAAGCTGTCGAGCACCATGGGCAGCAGTTGCCCCTTGCGCGACTGGTAGTCGCCGGCCTTGGCCGTGCCGTGCACCTGCCCGCGCACCACGACCTGCGACCCGATTTCCGACTGCGGCTTCAGCAGCACCGGGTTCATGTGGACCGTGGGCGCCACGCCGCAGGCGCGCGCCTGCAAGGCCTGGGCGCGCCCGATCTCCCCGCCGTCGCGGGTGACGGCGGCGTTGTTGGACATGTTCTGTGGCTTGAAGGGCCGCACGCTCAGGCCCCGCCGCACCAGCGCGCGGCACAGCCCGGCCACCAGCAGCGATTTGCCGACGTCCGAGCCGGTGCCCTGGAGCATGATCGCGCGCGGCTTGCGGGAACCCGCCATGGCTCAGAACTCGATGCCCGGCTGGGCCTTGATGCCGGCCTGGAAGGGGTGCTTCACCAGCGTCATCTCGGTGACGAGGTCGGCGGCCTCGACCAGTTCGGGCTTCGCGGTGCGCCCGGTGACGAGCACGTGCAGGCCGGGGCGGCGGCTGGTCAGCACGGACAGAACCTCGGACACCGGCAGATAGTCCATGCGCAGCACGATGTTCAGTTCGTCCAGCACCACAAGGTTGTATTTCGGATCGGCCATCAGTTCCTGCGCCTTGGCCCAGGCGGCCTTCGCGGCGGCGATGTCGCGGGCGCGGTCCTGCGTTTCCCAGGTAAAGCCCTCGCCCATCGTGTAAAAGTCCACGAGATCCTCGAAGCGCTCCAGCGCCACCGTCTCGCCGGTCGACCAAGCGCCCTTGACGAACTGGACGACGCCGACGCGCATCCCGTGCCCGGCGGCGCGCAGGATCAGGCCGAAGGCCGCCGTGGACTTGCCCTTGCCGTTGCCGGTGTTGACCATGAGGAGGCCCTTCTCCTCCGTCTTGCTGGCCATCACGCGGTCGTGCAGCGCCTTGCGGCGCTTCATCTTCTCGGCGTGGCGGGCGTTGATGTCCGCCTCGCTTCTCGCCTCGTTCCGGGCCGTGTTCTGCGCCTCTTCGGTCATGGTCTCTCCCCTTTCAGCACCATTGGCAGCCCCGCCGCCATGAAGACGACGTGGGTCGCCAGCGCCGCCACGTCCTGGTGCAGGCGTCCGGCGTGGTCACGGAAGCGCCGGGCCAGCGCGTTGTCCGGCACGATGCCCAGGCCCACTTCGTTCGACACCAGCACCACGCGGCCCTGAACCTCGGCCAACGCTTCCAGAAGTTCGGCGGCTTTCGCCGGAATGTCGGCGTCCGCCATCAGCAGGTTGGACAGCCACAGCGTCAGGCAATCGACCAGCACGCCCGTCCCATCCACGGCGTGACGGCGCAGCGCGCCGGGCAGGTCCAGCGGCTCCTCCACCGTGGTCCAGCCGGGGCCGCGGTCCTGCCGGTGGCGGGCCACGCGGTCGGCCATCTCCTCGTCCCAGATCTGGGCGGTGGCGATGTAGACGCGCGGGCCGGGCTTGGCGGTCACCAGCCCTTCCGCGTAGCGGCTTTTTCCGGAGCGCGCGCCCCCCAGGACCAGGGTGATGTCGGTGCTCATGACGGTCGGGCACCCTTGGCTGCAAAAGGCAGGTTGGCTGCAAAGGCGGGATGGTTAGCGCAAATCCCCCGGCGATGCAATTTGCCTTCGGTCGAAGGGCTCTGGCGCACGGCACAGCCGGACTATTTCAGATTGCGATTTGAACATTGGTTTTACCGGAGCGTTGCCCACCCATGCCGGAGCGAATCCGACATGGGACCACGACCGAGGCGGTCGCAAAAGACCGCCGACATCAGCGAGGAAATGCCGTGAAAACGTTTGCTTCCAAACGTGTGCTGGTAACGGGCGGTGCGGGATTTCTAGGGTCGCACCTGTGCGAACGATTGCTCGCCGAAGGATTCGAAGTGTTGTGCGTCGATAATTACTTTACCGGTACGCGCGAGAACGTCGTCCATTTGTTGTCGCACCCACGCTTCGAACTGATGCGCCATGACGTGACCATCCCGCTCTACGTCGAAGTGGACGAGATTTACAACCTCGCTTGCCCGGCATCTCCCGTCCATTACCAGCACGACCCGGTGCAGACGACCAAGACAAGCGTGCACGGCGCCATCAACATGCTGGGTCTGGCGAAACGCCTGAACGCCCGCATCTTCCAGGCCTCCACGTCGGAGGTCTACGGCGACCCGGAGGTCCACCCCCAGCCGGAGGACTATCGCGGCAACGTCAATCCCATCGGCCCGCGCGCCTGCTACGACGAAGGCAAGCGCTGCGCCGAGACCCTGTTCTTCGACTATCACCGCCAGTGCGGCCTGCCGATCAAGGTCGCCCGCATCTTCAACACCTACGGGCCGCGCATGCACCCCAACGACGGGCGCGTGGTGTCCAACTTCATCGTCCAGGCGCTGGAGGGCAAGCCGATCACCATCTACGGCGACGGCTCGCAGACCCGGTCCTTCTGCTATGTGGACGACCTGATCGAGGGGTTCCTTCGCCTGATGAACTCCCCGGCGGACATCACCGGGCCGATCAACCTGGGCAATCCCGGCGAGTTCACGATCCTGCAACTGGCCGAAACGGTCATCCGCCTGACCGGCTCCAAATCCAGGATCGAACACCGTCCGCTGCCCCAGGACGACCCGAAGCAGCGTCAGCCGGACATCACGCGGGCGAAATCCCTGCTCGACTGGCAGCCGACCATTCCGCTGGAGGAGGGACTGCGCCGCACCATTGCTTATTTCGAGATGCAGCAGGACCGCCAGAAGGTGCGCCCGGCCGAATGAAGCTTGGTGAATAACGGCAAATCACCGCGGCGAACCATCGCGATGATAATAGCGGTCCTCGTCGCCACGATAGAGGAGGTCCACGTCCGAGTAGTGGACGTCGTCGCCCGCGCTGCGGTCGCCGATTTCCAGATAGACGGCGGGGGCGCCGGAACGGTTGACCATCTGGTGCCCGTCCGCCCGTCCCGCCGGAAAACCGGCGCACATGCCCGCGCGCAACGGCGTCTCGCCCGCATCGGTGATCAGGGTCAGCTCGCCCTCCAGCACATAGACCATCTCGTCCTGGCGCGTGTGCCAGTGGCGGAGTGCGGAGGAGGCTCCCGGCTCCAGCCGGGTCAGGTTGACGCCGAAATTGGTCAGGCCGAGCGGATCGCCCAGCCGGACGCGCGTGCGGCCGGACACGGTGGCGCGGTACGGCTCGGGATAGTCCGTGACTCCGGGTCGGGCCTCCAGCGTCGCGGGGTCGAGAACGGGGGGATTGGGCGGCGTGGTCGCGCGGGACATCGTCGGCTCCGTCGTGGTCGGTCCAGTCCCTGTATAAACCACAAGCGACGGCCGGCGGCACCGACCGGCCGACCGCCTGTTGAAACAACCGGCATGGCGCCCCGGCCGGCGTGGTGCTTAAGCCGGCAAGGCACATCGAAAGAGGCACGCGCATGGAACCGAACGTCCGCATTCCACCGCACGATCTGCCCGGGCAGTTGGAGAAGCCCGCGGATTTCACCGCCGCGGTGGTGTTCGCCCACGGAACCGGCAGCGGAGGGGCCAGCCCGCGCAACCGGCACGTTGCGGCGAAGCTGCGGGAGGCGGGCTTCGCCACGCTGCTGATGGATCTGCTGACCGAGGAGGAGAAGGCCGACCCGGCCAACAACTTCGACGTCCACTGCCACTCCGAACGGCTGCTCCAGGCCACCCGCTTTCTTCGGGAGGACGCGGAGGTGGCGCAGAAGCCTATCGGCCTTTTCGGCGCGGGCTCCGGCGCGGCGGTGGCGCTGATCGCCGCCGGGCGGGCGGCGGAGCATGACGGCATCGGCGCCGTCGTCTGCCGGGGCGGGCGCCCAGATCTGGCTGAGGAATGGCTGAACGGCGTGGCCGCTCCCACGCTGCTGATCGTCGGCAGCAAGGACGCCCCGGCTCTCGACCTGAACACCGACGCCTTCTCCCGCCTTCATTGCGTCAAGGCCCTGGAGGTCGTGCCCGGCGCAGGACGCCTGTTCGACGAAGCGGGGAAGCTCGACATGGTCGCGGATTCCGCCCGGTCCTGGTTCACCACGCATCTGCTCAAGGCAGCCAACGGCTGAGTGATCAAGGCAGCCATTGGCTGAGCGCGGGTCGACAGGCGGGATCGATCGACCTACCTCAATGGAACACGTCACCGTTATCGGCCCGTCTTCAGCGGCCTGCCTTTACCGGATAGCCCAACCCGATAGACCATGCCTCACCTGGAAATTCTCAGCCGGACGCCCTCCGGCCCCGCCAAACCTGTGCCTCTGCTGTTCGTTCACGGAGCCTTTTGCGGGGCCTGGATCTGGGAGGCCAAGTTCCTGCCCTGGTTCGCCGCCCAGGGGTGGGAGGCGCACGCCGTTTCCCTGCGCGGCCACGGCAACAGCGAGGGGCGCGACCGGCTGGACCGATTCGGCATCGCCGACTATGTGGACGACGTGCTGCAGGCCGTGGAACGCTGCTCCGCACCACCGGTGCTGGTCGGCCATTCCATGGGCGGCATCGTGGTGCAGCGCGCGCTGATCCGCCGCAAGCTGCCGGGCGCCGTCCTGATGGCCTCCACCCCGCCGCACGGGCTGTGGGAGTCCACGGTCGGGCTCGCCTGGCGCAATCCCTACGTGTTCCAGCAGATGGGCATGCTGATGACCTTCGGGGCGAACTGCGTCGACCCGAATGCGGTGCGGCGCGCCATGTTCTCCCCCGGCATGCCGGAGGACGAAGCCCGGCGGTACGAGCCCTACCTTCAGGAGGAATCGCGCCGGGTGCTGATGGACATCGGCGGCTGGATCCCCTTCCCGCCCATGCCCGACCGCAGCATCCCGGTTGCCGTTCTGGGTGCCGACCAGGACCTGTTGTTCCCGGAGGACCAGATCAAGGCCACCGCCCGCGCCTTCCGGACGGATCCGCACTTCTTCCCCGGCATGGGCCACGCGATGATGCTGGAGCGCGGCTGGGAATCGGTCGCCCGCCACATCGCCGGTTGGGTCGAAACCACCGTCATCAAGACGGAAAGGACCGAAGCGGCGGGCTGATGCCGCGACGGCCCGCCGCTCCCCCGGATCAGCCGGCGCGCTCAAATCAGGCGACGCGCCCAATTCAACCGGCGCGCCCAAATCAACCGACGCGCCCAAATCAACCAACGCGCAAAGTCTGGAGGAAGTTGCCGATCTCGCCGTTCAGCATCTCCGACTGCTGGGCGAGTTGCCGCGAGGCTTCCAGCACGGCGTAGGCCATCTTGCCGCTCTGGTCGGCGGCGCAGGTCACGCCGGTGATGTTGCGCGCCACCTCGCGGGTTCCATCGGCCGCCTGTTGCACGTTGCGGGTGATCGACTGGGCGGCGGCACCCTGCTGCTCCACCGCGGACGCGATGGTGGTCGCGATCTCGTTCACCCGGTCGATGACGCGGGCCACGCTGTCGATTTCGCCGACCGCGTCGCCGGTGGCCGCCTGGATGTCGGCGACCTGGGCGGAGATTTCCTCCGTCACCTTGGCCGTCTGGTTGGCGAGGCTCTTGACCTCGTTGGCGACGACGGCGAACCCCTTCCCGGCCTCACCGGCGCGCGCGGCCTCGATGGTGGCGTTCAGCGCCAGCAGGTTGGTCTGGCTGGCGATGTTGTTGATCAGCCCGACCACGGCGCCGATCCGCCCGACCGCCTCCGCAAGGCCGGCGACCTTGCCGTTGGCGCGCTCCGAAATCGCCACGGCCTCCCCGGCGATCCGGGAGGCATCGGCCACCTGGCGGCTGACCTCGTGCACCGTCCCGGACAACTGTTCCGTGGCGACGGCGACGGTCTGCACGTTGACCGATGTCTGCTCGGTCGCGGCGGCCACGGCGGTGGCCAGCCGGTCGGTCTGGCTGGCGGCGCGGGTCATCTCCTGCGCTTCGCGTTCCATCGCCTCCGTCTCCTTCGAGACGAAGCGCATCACGTCGCCGACGGTGCGTTCGAACCGTTCGGCCAGATGTTCCAGCGTGCGGCGCTTTTCCTCCGCCCCGCGCCGCGCCGCGTCGGCCTGCTCCATCTCCAGCCGCCGCTTTTCCTCGGCGTTGGTCTTGAACACCTGCGCCGCCTGCGCCATGGCGCCGATCTCGTCGCCGCGCAGCGCTTCGGGGAAGGTCACCGACAGGTCGCCGCCGGCCAGCGCGCGCATGCGGGCGCTGAGCGTCCGTACCGCGCCGCTGAGCCTGGCGCCCATCAGCGCGATCAGCACGACCGCCGGCAGGGCCAGGAGGGCGACCACCCCCGCCACGGTCCACAGCGTGTCCATGAAGGCGGCGCGGATGTCGTCGATGAAGACGCCGGTGCCGATGAAAATTCCCCAGGGCTGGAAGGCCTTGATGTAGGACAGCTTCAGGGACGTCGTCGGGTTGTCCGGGGCGAGATTCCAGTGATACTCGTAGGTGCCTTCGCCCTTGGCCTGGGCGATCCGGGCCATGTCCATCAGGATGGGAACGCCCCGGACATCCTTGAGGCCGGACACGTCCTGGTTCATCAGCTTCGGGCTGGGATGCGCGAAGCCGAATCCGTCCATCGTGACCGCGAACAGATATTCCCGCCCGTCGTAGCGGATGCCCAGCAGGGACTGCTTGAAGCGCGCCTGCGCCTCTTCCCGCGTCATCCGGCCGGCGGCGGCTTCCGCCTCGTAGCTGGCCGCCATGGTGTGTCCGGCCTCCACCATGAAGCGGAGCGACTGGACGCGGTCTTCGTACATGCGCTGATAGTTCAGCCACAGGCCGGCCGCCGCGATGGCGACGGACGCCGCGCCCGCCAGAACCACCAACGCCCAGAGCTTCGCGCGGATTGAGAGTTTTGTGATCAAGGCCATCCCCCGAAAGTTCCGCACTAAAGCG
>JAEZPL010000294.1 GCA_023413605.1 Pseudomonadota bacterium | reverse complement strand
CGTGCCTGCGCGCTGCCCCCGTCTGCCAGTCGGGCGTCATACGGCCGGCGCATGAAGGCTTCCATGATCGGCCGGCCGCATCACCCTTTCGCACATGGCTGCGCCATGTGCTGCCGGGTTTGAACCGGAGGCGTTTGATGGAAGCCATCAAACGCCTCCGGTATGATACGGACGGCGGGCACTGGACGTGTTCATCCGCCGACCGTATGACCCGGATCGGGAATGGTTTTTGGAGAAAGGGGGCCGATGGCCCCTTTTTTTCATGTCTCGACATGCCGCGGCCAGAGCCTGCCTCGCACCGGGCGGACGGGAGAACGCAGCCCCGGTCCCACAAAAAGTCGAATGACTCCCGCGCCGTGATCGCCTATCACACGGTCAGGCTTCCAAGCGGATGAGTTCCCGTGTTGCGATCTGTCACGTTTGGCCTGCCCGCCGTCGTTCTCGCCGGCCTCGTCGCAGGCTGCACCCCGAATTACTCCCCGAACACCTACACCGCCACGGCAACCCAGCAGGCGAACAAGGTTGAGCGGGCCGTCGTCATCGGATTCCGTGAGGTGCACATCAGCACCAACGGCACTGTCGGCGCGGTCACCGGCGGGGCGGCCGGCGGCGTGCTCGGGTCGCAGTCGGGCGCCTTCGGCATCAACTCGGCGCTGGGCGCGGTCGGCGGCACGGCCCTCGGCGGCCTGATCGGCACCTCCATCGAGCATGTGACCGGCGACACAAAGGGTTGGGAATACATCGTCCGCAAACCCGACGGCGAATTGCTGTCGGTGACCCAGAAGGAGGAGAGGCCGCTCGCCGTCGGCCAGAAGGTGTTGGTGATCACCGGCAGCCAGGCCCGCATCGTCGCGGACTACGCGACGGAGCACGAGCCGGCCCCGGCCTCCGCCGCGAAGGAAGCGCCGAAGGCGAAGGACCAGCCGAAAGCCGCTGACAAGCCGAAGGCAGAGGGCGAGACCAAGCCCCAGGCGGACGAGAAGCCGAAGACCGACGACACGATCGAAGCCCAGGAAATCCCGGCGCCCGCCGCGGAGACCGCACCCGCACAGGAATCGGCGGCACAGGAACCGGCAGCGCAGGAGCCGGTGGCGCAGGACGCTCCCGCCCCGACCGTTGCGCCGGCTGCCTCTCCGGCCCCGGGCCCGGGCCCGGCCGCGACTGCACCCACCGAACCCACGGATCAGACGTCGGCGCCGCCCGTATCCCTGGCTCCTCCGCCCGTCGCTTCCCCGGCGGACGGCGTCGCCACGCCCGATCCGCCGCCGCCCACCTGACCCCGGCGGCCTTCACGCGGTTCCACAGGTGCAGGGAATTCTATGGGCCCGCAGAAAGGACCGTCGCGTTCGGGACCGGTTCTACCGCACCGCCAGTATCAGCAGCAACGCGCTCAACACCGGCAGGGCCGGCATGTAGGGCAGCCGGAAGCGCCAAGGGCGCGGCTCCGCCACGCTGCGCGCCCGCGGCGCCGGACGGTCCATGCGGCCGGCCTCCAGCACCACCGTCGTCATCGCCTCGATCACACCCATGGTCATGCCCTCCGTTCGTGGGGGCACACTGCGCCCGTGCGAAAAATCTTGGAAACGAATAGGCTTTATGAGGATCATCACAAATCGTGATGGTCCTTTGCCGCGTTGAACAGGACCGGCACCTCTGCTTCAATGCGGCCCATCATGCAGCCCAACCTCGACACCGACCTTCTCCGCGCCTTCGTCGCCGTTGCCGACGCGCGCAGCTTCACCCGCGCGGGCGACACGCTGGGGCGCACCCAGGCCGCCGTCAGCCAGCAGGTGCGCCGGCTGGAGGAGGTCGTCGGCACGCGCGTGTTCGAGCGCGACACCAAAAGCGTCCGCCTGACGCGCGACGGGGAACTGCTGCTGCCCTACGCGCGCCGCATGCTGACGCTGAATGACGAGGTGCTGGCCCTGATGCGCCGGCCCGCCACGGTCGACAGCGTCCGCATCGGCACCCCCGACGACTACGCCACCATGCTGCTGCCAGAAGTGCTGGCGCGTTTCGCCGCCATCTATCCGGAAATTCCGGTGGAGGTGATCTGCGACAACAGCCCCGACCTTGTGGTGGAGATCGAAAAGGGGCGCTACGACCTTGCCCTCGTCACCCGGCACCCGGACAGCAAGGCCGGCGAATTGGTGCGGCGGGAGCCTGTGGCCTGGGTCGCCCCGCCGCTCAACGTCAACAAGGGTGCCGGCAAGCGCGGTATCGAGCATGAGAACCCGCTGCCGCTCGCCCTCTTCCCCAAGGGCTGCGTGGTGCGCGACCTCGCCGTGGCGGCGCTGGAGAGGATCGGGCGCGGCTGGCGGGTGTCCTTCATCAGCAAGAGCGTGGTGGCCGTTCATGGCGCCGTGCTGGGCGGACTGGGCGTCACCGCCATGGAGGACTGCACCGTTCCGCCGACCCTGCGCCGCCTGACCGAGGCGGACGGCTTTCCCGCCCTGCGGGACATCGACATGGCGCTGCACCGCGCCCCCGGCGTGGCGGCCAAGCCGGTGCGCCTGCTGGCCGAGGCGATCCACGACCTGCTGGGGCCTCAGCCCGCGGGCCGCCGCCCCGTTGCTCCCGGCCCCGTGCCCTCCGCCCGTGTTGGCGCCGGCCCGTAACATA
>JAEZPL010000260.1 GCA_023413605.1 Pseudomonadota bacterium | reverse complement strand
CCTGCACCTTGGGGATGCCCGCCTCCCAGGCCAGGGTGGTGTCCTCGGCGTTGAGCGACAGCCAGCCGACCACCCCGCCCAAGGCCAGCAGCAGCGCGATGGACGCGCCGATGAGGGCTTTGGATTGCGTGGACAGCGGCCGACGCTCGCGCGCCGGCCGTGAGACGGTTCCTGAATCGCCGCCATCCCGCCGGGAGCGCCTGAAGCGCGACAGCCAGCCGAGACCGGGGCGGAAGCCCCGGACATCGAACTTCAGGCGGCCCAGCAGAGCGGCGGCGTTCACGGGGTCAGCGCTCCGTCAATGCGTGTTGCGCGCCTGGAACAGGGCGACGCCCCGCAGCAGGTCGAGCGCGCGCGCCAGTTGGTAATCGAACGGAGGCTGGCCATTGGCCGCGGTCTCGCCGCCCTCGCCGGCCGGCGGGGTCGCCGCGGGAGGGTTGGCGCCCGGCGGATTGGCGGCATTGCCCGGAGCTGCGCCCTTCGGCGCGCCACCCGGCGCCGGTGCGTTGCTGGCGCCCGGTCCCGGAGCCGGCTGGTTCGGCTGGGTGGTGGCCGGACGCGGCGGCTGGCCGGCGGCATCGGGGTTGCGCAGCGCGCCGCGCAGGTCGCTTTCGCGGCGGCGGGCGATGCCCTGGTCCGTCTCCTCCACCTTGGCCGGATGCACCTCGATGTCGGGGTTGATGCCCAGCGCCTGGATCGACCGGCCCGACGGCGTGTAGTAGCGCGCCGTGGTCAGGCGCATGGCGCCATGACCCGGCAGCGGGATGATGGTCTGGACCGAGCCCTTGCCGAAGGACTGGGTGCCCAGGATCAGCGCCCGCTTGTGGTCCTGAAGCGCGCCGGCCACGATCTCCGACGCGGAGGCCGAGCCGCCGTTGATCAGCACGATCATCGGGATGCCCTTGGCCATGTCGCCGGGCTTGGCGTTGTAGCGCGTGCCTTCCTCGGCCTTGCGGCCGCGGGTGGAGACGATCTCGCCCTTGTCGAGGAAGGTGTCGGACACCGACACCGCCTGGTCGAGCAGGCCGCCGGGGTTGTTGCGCAGGTCGAGCACGAAGCCCTTCAGCTTGTCGCCAAGCTGCTGCTGGATGGAGGTGATGGCCTTCTCCAGCCCCTGCTGCGTCTGCTCGTTGAAGCTGGTGATGCGGATGTAGCCGATGTCGCCTTCCGTGCGGTAGCGGACCGACTGCACCTTGATCACGGCGCGGGTCAGCGTCACCTCGAACGGCTCGCCGGCTTCGCCGCGCCGGATGGTGACCTTGATGTCGCTGCCCACCGGGCCGCGCATCTTCTCCACCGCCTCGTTCAGGGTCAGGCCCATGACCGCCTCGCCGTTCAGCTGGACGATCATGTCGCCCGGCTGCAGCCCGGCGCGGAAGGCCGGCGTGTCGTCGATGGGGGAGACGACCTTGATCAGGCCGTTTTCCATCGTGACCTCGATGCCCAGCCCGCCGAACTCGCCGCGGGTCTGCACCTGCATGTCCTGGAAGCTCTTCCGGTTCAGGTAGCTGGAATGCGGATCGAGCGAGGTCAGCATGCCGTTGATGGCGGACTCGACCAACTGCTCGTCCGTCACCTGCTCGACATACTCGGCGCGGACACGTTCGAAGACGTCGCCGAACAGATTGAGTTGGCGATAGGTCTCGGACGTGTTGCTGCCGCTGACCTGCGCGGTGACGGTGGCAACGCCGGCGCCCAGGAACACCAGGGCGGCTGCTGTGGCGGCACGCTTGACTATCCTCATCTACCCTTGTCCTTTCCCCTCCGGGGTGCCGAAACCCCGCTGCGGGTTGATCGGCTGACCATGTCTTCGAAGCTCGAAGTAAAGATCCGGGTTGCCGTCGGCAGGCATCAAGCCAATGGGCTCCCCGGTGGCCACGCGCTTTCCGACGGCCGTGTCTATGCGGCCAAACCCAGCAATCAGACTATGATATCCATTGCTGTGTTCGACGATCAAGATTTGCCCATACCCGCGGAAGGGTCCGGCAAACACGATCGTTCCGGCCTGGGGCGCCACCACGGTGCCGCCGGGCCGGGCCTGAACGGTGATGCCACGGCTGGTGGCGCCGTAACGGTCGGCCTCGCCATAACGGACGGTCACCCGCCCGCTCACCGGCAACCGTCCGTTGACCACCGCCGGGTCGGGCGCGCGCTGGGCCGCGGCGATGTCCGCCTCGGCCCTGGCCCGTTGTTCGGCGGCCTTCTGTTCGGCCGCCCGTTGCTCGGCCAGCCGCTGTTCCGCGGCGCGCTGCTCGGCGAGCTTGCGCTCCGCCTCGCGACGCTCCGCCTCCTTCTGGGCGGCCAGCTTGCGTTCGGCCTCGCGCCGTTCGGCCTCGCGGCGTTCCGCTTCCCTGCGTTCCGCTTCCAGCCGTTCGGCCTCGCGCTTCGCGGCGGCTTCGGCGGCGGCGCGGCGTTCCGCCTCGATGCGTTCCATCAACTGGCGCAGATCCTGGGCCTGCCCGGCCAGCCGCGTGACGCGCTGGGCGACCTGGGTGCGCTCGTCCTCCGTCTGCCGCGACAGTTCCTCGCGGCGGGCGACCAGCTTGGCCATGTCCTTCTGCCGCTCGGCCAGCGCGGTTCGGGCGGCCAGGATGCGGCTGCGCTGCCCTTCCAGCTTCTCGCGGGTCTCGGCCAGCCTGGTCAACGCACTGGCCAGCGCGTCGGCGCGGGCGCGCAGGGTGGGCACGGTGTCGCGCAGCAGCAGCGCGGAGCGCAGCGTGTCGACCGGCCCTTCCGGCCGGGCCAGCGCCGCTTCCGGCGGGATGCGGGCGAGCCGCTGGAGTGCTGCGAGCAGTCCGGCGATCTGCTGGCGCTCGCCGTCCAGGCGGGTGGCCTGTTCGCGCTCCTCCGCCTCCAGGGCGGTCAGCGTCTCTTCGAGCTGTCCGAGTTCGGTTTCCTGCGCCCGCTCCTCCTCGGCCATGCCGACCAGCCGGGCGCGCAGGTCGTCCAGTTCCTTCTGAAGGGCCTGGGCCTGCTGTTCCAACTGCTTCTGGCGGGACTTGTCCGCCTGCATCTCCTGCTCGACGCGCTTCAACGTCTGGTTCGGGGCCTCGCTCTGGGCGAAGGCGGGGCCGGAGAAGCAGAGCGCGGCGAGGAGAAAGGCTCCGCCCGAAGAGAGGGCTGGGGGAAGGGGGATGCGCGCTTGCTGGAGGTGAGGGGCGCGCACACCCCCCTCACCCCAGCCCTC
>JAEZPL010000249.1 GCA_023413605.1 Pseudomonadota bacterium | reverse complement strand
CGACGGCGGCCTTCTCGGCGGACACCGGCGCCAGCAGCACCGACTTCATCACCAGGACGGCGGCGCAGACGGTCAGCGGCACGCTGTCGGCCAACGTGGCGTCCGGCGAGACGGTCTACGTGTCGCTCGACAACGGCAGCACCTGGACGGCGGCGACCACCACGGTGGGCCAGAACACGTGGTCGCTGGCGGGCGTGACCCTGACCGGCAGCAACACGCTGAAGGTGAAGGTGAGCGACACCGCCGGCAACGACGGCACCGTCTATTCGCAGGGCTACACGCTGGACAGCACGGCGCCGACGACGACCATCGCGACGGCGGCCTTTTCGGCGGACACCGGCGCCAGCAGCACGGACTTCATCACCAGGACGGCGGCGCAGACGGTCAGCGGCACGCTGTCGGCCAACGTGGCGTCGGGCGAGACGGTCTATGTGTCGCTCGACAACGGCAGCACCTGGACCGCGGCGACCACCACGGTGGGCCAGAACACGTGGTCGCTCAGCGGCGTCACCCTGACCGGCAGCGGCACGCTGAAGGTGAAGGTGAGCGACACCGCCGGCAACGACGGCACGGTGTACAGCCAGGGCTACACGCTGGACAGCACGGCGCCGACGGTGTCCTCCGTGACCGCCGCCACCGCAAATGGCCTTTACAAGGCCGGGGACACCGTCTCCATCCAGGTCGCATTCTCCGAAGCGGTGACGGTGGCAGGAACACCGACGTTGATGCTCAACACCGGTCGGACGGCGAGCTATGTCAGCGGCAATGGCACCAACACTCTGACCTTCACCTACATGGTGCAGGCTGGTGACAACGTGGCGGATCTGAACTACGCGTCCACTTCGGCTCTGGTTGGCACGATCGGCGACGCGGCAGGCAACAGTGCGACCTTGACGTTGCCAGGACTGACGTCCTCCGACTCGCTGGGCACGAACAAGGACATCGTCCTCGATACCACGGCCCCAACCGTATCGTTCGTGACGTCGTCCGACCCGAACGGCTCCTACAAGGTGGGCGATTCCGTTTCCATCCAGGTGTCCTTCTCCGAGGTGGTGGTCGTGACCGGCACGCCGACCCTGGCGCTCGCCAATGGCGGCATCGCGAGCTATGCCGGGGGCTCCGGCACCGACACGCTGACGTTCACCTACGTGGTTCAGGCCGGCGACAGTTCGGCCGACCTCGATTATGCCGCAGCCGGGTCGCTGACCGGAGGCACGATCAAGGATGTGGTGGGCAACACGGCCAACTTGTCCCTGCCGGTACCGGGAGCAGCCAACTCGTTGGGTGTCAACAAGGACATCGTCATCGACGGCATCGCTCCGACGGTGACCTCCGTCACGTCGACGACGCCCAATGGTGCCTACAAGGCCGGGGACACGGTCACCATCCAGGTTGCCTTCTCCGAGGCAGTGACGACCACCGGCACGCCGACGCTGGCGCTGAACACCGGCCGGACGGCGACCTACAGCGGCGGTTCCGGCACCGGTACGCTGACCTTCACCTACGTCGTGCAGCCCGGCGACACGATCGCGGACCTGGACGTGGCTTCCACGACGGCGCTGACCGGCACGATCAAGGACGCAGCCGGCAACGACGCGACGCAGACGCTGCCGGCACCGGGCGGCGCCAACTCGCTCGGTGCCGGCAAGGACATCATCATCGACACCACGGCTCCGACGGTGACGTCGGTCACGGTGCCCAGCGCCGGCACCTATCTGCCGGGTCAGACGCTCAGCTTCTATGTCCAGGTCAGCGAACCCGTGACTGTTGGGGGTGGCAGCCCGACGCTGCAATTGTCCGTCGGCGGGATCTCGCGCGAGGCTACCTTCAACCCAGCCGGCAGCACCGGTACGCTGTTGCGGTTCGACTATGTCATCCCCGTGGGCGACAATGCCCCGGGCGGCGTGGCGGTGAAGGGGCTGTCGTTCAACGGTTCGACCATCGCCGACGGTGCCCGCGGTGGTCTGGTGAGCACGCTCAACCATGTAGGCGACGCAAGCCATGTGCTTGTCCAGACTCCGGTTCCGCCAAAGCCCGGCGTGGCCGCTCTGGGCGGCTTGTCCGACAGCGGCAATTCCGCGACCGACGGCCTGACCAACGTGGCCAAGCCGACCGTGACCGGCACGGCGGAAGCCAACAGCCTGGTGACCGTGATGGTGGACGGCAAGGCGGTGGGCACCACCGTCGCCGATGGCAACGGGCGCTGGACCTACAGCTTCGACACGCCGATGACCGATGGTGCGCATAGCATCACGGTGAACGCCACCAACCGTTTCGGCATCGTCGGAGAAACTTCCAATCCCCTGTCCGTGGTGATCGACACGGCCAAGCCGATCTCTACCGGCCCGTCTGTGACCAGCGCCTCGGTCGCGGGAACCGCGGCGGCGGAACGCATCACCACCGACACCAAACCCACCGTTGCCGGCACCACCAAGGCCGGGAGCACGGTGCAGGTGCTTGTGAACGGCCAGGAGGTCGGCACCACGGTGGCCGACGCCACCGGCGCCTGGACGTTCCGCTTCCCCACCGCGCTGGCAGACGGCACCTACAGCGTGCAGGTGCAGGCGATCGACCCAGCCGGCAACCTCGGCCCTCGCTCTTCGGCGACGCCGCTGACCATCGACACCACGGCCCCGGCCGCGCCGGCCGTGACGCTGAGCACCACGTCCGGCAGCACGCCGGTGGTGCGCGGCACCGCGGAGGCGAACAGCCAAGTCATCGTGATGGTGAACGGCCAGGAGGTCGGTACGGCACGGGCGGACAGCACCGGGGCATGGCAGCTTGCCCTGGCGTCGGACCTGGGGGTGGGCAGCTACACCATCGCGGCGCGTGCCCGCGACGCCGTCGGCAATGTGGGCAACGCCGGTTCAACCTCCTACTCCGTCGCGCCGCCCCCGCCCCCGCCGGCTCCGGTCGTCAACACGTCGAGCGGCAACACGACGACCGCTGTGTCGTCGAACGTGTCCGGGGCCGGCACGACCGGCATCGCGGAGACGTCCGGTCTGACGCTGGGTACGGGGCCGTCCCTGCCAGGCAGCCAGACCAGCAGCGACAACGGCCGCGTCATCACCAGCTCGTCCATCGGGAATGGAGGTGGTGCGGGCGGCAACTCCAGCACGGATGCGGGCCGTTCGATCACCATCAGCTCGATCGGCAACACGTCCAGCAGTGATGCGGGGCGCTCGATCACCTTCACCAGCATCGGCGGCTCGTCCGGCACCGGCAACACGTCCAGCAGCGCCAGCAGCGTGCTGGCCGGTGGGGCGGGCGCCGGCGGATCCGGCGGCACCGGCGGCTCGGGCCTCAGCAGCGTCGTCAACGGAAGCGGCAGTCTTGGCGGCGGTTCCGGCCTTGGTGGGGGCGGTCTTGGATCCAGCGGCCTGGGAACCGGCAGCGCCGGCACCGGCGGTCTTGGGTCGGGCGGACTTGGCGCTGGTTCAGGTGGATTCGGCACCGGTGGTGGCTCCACAAGCAGCAGCGGTGGCGCTGCGAGCGGCGGTGCCGGCGCGGGCGCTGGAACCGGCGGCATGGGGACGCCTTCGACAGGCGGCTCCAGCACGGGCTCGGGTGGCGGTGCGGGCACCGGCACGGGCAACGGTGGGCTTAACGGCGGCCTCGGAACGCAGGGCGGCGCCACCGGCTCGCGCACGGGCGGGGCGGCGGGCACCGCTCCCACCGGCACTCAGGGTGGTACCCCGGGCGACGGCGGCCCCAGCGGTCTGGTCAACGGTCAGGGCCAGGGCCAGGGTGAGCGCAACACCAGCGGCCAGGGCGCCACGCGCGGCACGACGATCGAGAATGCGCCGGCCAACCGCGGAGGGCAGAACGGCCGGCAAGGCGGACAGCAGGACGGCTCCCCACAGGGTCAGCAGCCCGCCGGCGATGGACAGCCCGTCGGCGAACCGCGCAACGCCCCGGCAGGAAACGGCCCGTCCGGAAGCGAAGGCGGCGATGGGCAGACGTCCGGCAAGCGCGCCGACTCTGGGGAGATCCCGGCCGGCCGGCCGGCCTTCGCCCATCAGGTCGCCCAGGTGCATGGCGCCGCCGATGCCCGCAGCACCGCGCTGCTGGCCGCACTCACCCGACACACACCACCGGGAGTGCGGGCGGCCTGAGGTCGCCCGCCCGCCCTGACGTCTCCCCGCCCCCCCATAGTGT
>JAEZPL010000340.1 GCA_023413605.1 Pseudomonadota bacterium | reverse complement strand
GCGCTGCACCGTCCACCACGGCCACGCGCGCTTCGAATCCGCGGACACGCTCCGCGTCGGCGGCGAGCGGCTGACCGCCCCGCGCATCTTCATCAACGTCGGCGGCCGGGCCGCCGTCCCCGACATGCCGGGCGTGCGGGAGGTTCCGTTCCTCACCAACAGCACCATCCTCGACCTCGACACGCTGCCGCGCCATCTGGTCATTGTCGGCGGCAGCTACATCGGGTTGGAGTTCGCCCAGATGTACCGGCGCTTCGGCAGCGAGGTCACCGTCGTCGAGAAGGGACCCCGGCTGATCGGGCGCGAGGACGCCGACGTGTCCGGCACCGTGAAGGACATCCTGGAGAAGGAGGGCGTGACCGTCCGCCTGTCCGCCGAATGCATCCGCTTCGCCCCCCATGAGGACGGCGTTGCCGTCGGCGTGAACTGCACGGCGGGCGAGCCGGAGGTGATCGGCTCCCATGTGCTGCTCGCGGTCGGGCGGCGGCCGAACACGGACGACCTCGGGCTCGACAAGGCGGGCGTGGAAACGGACGAGCGCGGCTACATCACGGTGGACGACCAGCTTCGCACCAGCGTGCCCGGCATCTGGGCGATGGGCGACTGCAACGGCCGCGGAGCCTTCACCCACACCGCCTACAACGAGTTCGAGATCGTGGCCGCCAACCTGCTGGACGGCGACTCCCGCAGCGTCGACGACCGCATCCAGGCCTACGCCCTCTACATCGACCCGCCGCTCGGCCGCGCCGGAATGACCGACGAGGCGGTGCGCACGTCCGGCCGCCGCGCCCTGGTCGGCATGCGCCCGATGACGCGCGTGGGCCGCGCGGTGGAGAAGGGCGAGACGCAGGGCTTCATGAAGATCGTCGTCGATGCCGACAGCCGGGACATCCTGGGCGCCGCCATCCTCGGCCCCGGCGGCGACGAGGCGATCCACGCGGTTCTGGACATGATGTACGCGAAGGCGCCCTACACCACGCTCCAGCGCGCCATGCACATCCACCCCACCGTGTCGGAACTGATCCCGACCCTGCTGGGCGAGCTGAAACCGCTGGAATGATACGGCCGGCGCATGAAGGCGTCGTCCGTATCACCCTCTCGATCAATGCCAACGCATTGATCTGCCGGGTTTGACGGTCGGCGGGCACTGGACGTGGTCATCCGCCGACCGTATGAGAGCGGCACGAACTCCACCCGCATAGGTTTTTCTGCCCCTGGAGGCCGGCAGCCGCTGAACGGCGGCCTGCCCGCGCGTGCGCGTTGCGCGCGCCCATCGCCCATGATCATTCCATGATGTACAATTTAGAAAAAATTGTAGTAATTGGCGGACTCTACTTTGTCGCATACGCGAATATGCAAATGACAGGAGGATTCTTTTTTGCGTGTGCGCAAAAGGTTTACGAATTTTTTGTAGATATGATGCAACGGTATTCGCTCGATGACTGTAGCGAATGCGCGTTGAGAACAAATTTATGCGTTTTGACTCGACCTTTCGACCGGCGTTTGCGCTCGCGATTGGGATGGTGACCGGAGCAGTCCTGGTCACTTATCTCGATTACGCATCATTCATCGCAACTTTTGATCAATATGACGCCACCGCGCTGCGGGGTTGGCTGACCGGGTTCGCCGCCCTGGCGCTGGCCGCTGGGCTGGCCGCCGTGGGGCTGGCCGCATGGGTCGCGCCGTCGCTGCTCCGCTCCGCCGCACGGACTCCGTTGCGCGCGCTGGGGCTGGTCGCCGCGGTGACCGGAAGCGTCTCCATCGGGGCGGTCGCCATCGCCCGGACCATGGCGGAGTTGGCGGCGGGTCCGGCGGCGGGACTCGACCTCGCCTACGGGGCCGCGGTCGTCCTGATCGTGTCGCTGCTGGCCGTCTACGAGATCCTGCTGCTCCTCATCCCACCCCCTCACAGGGGGGTGCGAACGCGGACGGAGGCGCAGCCCGCGACCAGTCTCGCCGGCATCCGCATCGCCCTGTTCCTGTTCATGATGGCGGAGGAATTGTCCCGCTCCTTCCTGCCGCTGTTCGTGCGCGACCTCGACGCCCCCGTCACGGGCCTGTCCGAAACGCTGCTCATGGGGCTGCCCATCGGGCTGTTCATGCTGCTGGTCGCGGTCTTCACCCCGTTCGCGGGCGCTTGGTGCGACCGGTTCGGCAGCCGGCGGACGCTGGTGCTGGGCACGCTGCCGGCGGTGGCAGGCTTCGTCGGCACGGCGGTGGCCGGGACGCTGGTGGAGCTGCTGCTGTGGCGCAGCGCCTGCGCGCTGGGCTACGCGGTCATGTTCATCGGCGCGCAGGGCTTCATCGCCCGCCACAGCCGGCGGCAGGACCGGGCGCGCGGCATGGCGACCTTCGTCGCCGCGGTGATCGTCGCCGGCCTGTGCGGCGCCTCCATGGGCGGCATCCTGGCCGGGCAGATCGGCTATCGCGGCACCTTCGCGGTGTCGGCGGTGCTGGCGCTCGCCGCCGCCCTGGCCGTCGCGATCCTGCTGCCGAACGAGCCGCCGGAACGGGCGGAACGGGCGCCGGTGACGCTGCGCGACTATGGCGTGGTGCTGGCCAACCCGCGCTTCGCGGCGCTGCTGCTGTTCTCCTCCGTGCCGACCAAGCTGATGCTGACCGGCTATCTCTTCTACCTCGTGCCCGTCCACCTGCACGGGCTGGGCGAGACGCCGGCCGCCATCGGCCGCATCATGATGAGCTACGGCCTGATCATCGTGATGCTCGGCCCCTGGGTGTCGCGCGCCGCCGACCGCACGGGACGGCACGCGCTGTTCGCCGGGCTCGGCGGGCTGGTCGGCGGCATCGGCACGCTGTCCGTCCTGCTGAACCCCGGCGTGGCCGGCGTGCTGGCGGGTGTCGCGGCGCTGGGCGTCGCCCACGCGCTGAACAACGCCACCCAGCTCGCCCTGGTGCCGGAGGTCTGCCGCGCGGAATGCGCCCGCATCGGCTCCACCAGCGTCTTCGCCGTCTACCGCCTGCTCGAACGCGGCGGCTCCGTCCTGGGGCCGCTGCTGGCGGCGGCGCTCGCCGACCGCTTCGGCCCGACCACGGCGCTGGGGGCGCTCGGCGTCCTCGGCACGGCCTGCGCGGCGGCCTTCTGCGCCGCTTTCCTGCGGTTCCCCGCTTCCTCCCCCGCCCCTGCCGACGATCCCGGCACCGATCCGGCCCTGACCCCGGCCGGGAAAGGCGTTCCATGATTTCCGCTGCGATGTCCGCCACGCCCGTCTCGTCACATCTCCGCCGTCGACCAACAAAAGAAGCGATGACGCCGATGCCAGACCAGTTCCTTGCCGAGCCGCTCCTTTCCGAGTTGCCGATGCACGTCGCCCCGCAGCATTCGAACGCGCTGGGCGACGATCCCATGGACGCGCTCGCCGCCGCGCTGGACGCGCTGGGCGTCTCGTCGGTCGACCAGATCACCTGGAAGGACTACGAGAAGATCATGCGGACCATCGAGCCGCTGATCGGCGCCGGCCACACGCTGCGCCATTTCGACTACACGCACCCGGCGGCGCTGCAAAGCGGCACGGTGGAGCGGTTGCGCGCCGACTACACCATCCGCCTCGCCTACACGGAATGGGGCGACCCGCACAAACCGGCGCTGATCTGCCTGGGCGGCATCGCCAACGCCGCGCGCCGCTTCGACTATTTCGCCCGCGCCCTGTCGCGCGACCATCACGTGCTGTGCCTGGACTGGGCCGGGCGCGGGCGCAGCGGCTGGCTGGCCGAGCAGTCGGACTACAGCTTCGAAAGCAACGTCGCCCAGGTGATGGCGCTGATCCGCCACAAGCGGCTGGGCCGCGTCACGCTGGTCGGCTCGTCGCTGGGCGGCTGTGTGGCGATGCGCGTGGCGAGCGAGGCGCCGGACCTCGTGGAGCGGCTGATCCTCAACGACATCGGCCCGTTCATTCCGATGGAGCGCCGCCGCCGCCGGGCCGAGGCGGTGGCCCGCCACTACGTCTTCCGCCGGCCGGCGCAACTGTTCCACCGCACCGGAGCCGCCCAGAAGAACGACGGGCCGGTGGACGACACGGTGCTGCTGCACAACAGCTTCCACCAGACCCGCTGGTCGGAGGAAAACGGCGGCCGCATCTACCGCCACGACATCCGCGCGCTCCAGAACTACCGCGACGGCGCGGCGCACGACCATGACCAGTGGAACGACTGGGGCCGCATCGACTGCCCGGTCCTGCTGGTGCACGGGATGATGAGCGACGCGCTGCTCGACACGACCATCGCGCGGATGCTCGCCAACCCGCGCGTCGGCGTGC
This sequence comes from Pseudomonadota bacterium, assembly GCA_023413605.1. Classification (GTDB taxonomy): domain Bacteria; phylum Pseudomonadota; class Alphaproteobacteria; order Azospirillales; family Azospirillaceae; genus Azospirillum. The sequence goes on along the minus strand of JAEZPL010000340.1, from coordinate 316 downwards.
TGCACATCCCGCTGGTCGGGCACACGCCGACGCTCAGCGACCCGCTGCACATCGAGGCGCTGCGGACCTGGCTGGAGGCACCCGCCGACTTTCCGCGGGACAGCACCATCGGGTGGACGCCCGGCGCCGCCCGCATCCTGTTCCGCTGACGGCGGCGGCCATGACCCCCGACGCCCAGAACTCCCACGGCTTCCACTTCGTCCGGCACGGCCAGACGCTGGACAACCTGCGCGGCGTGCGCTGCGGGGGCGACCGCGACGCGCCGCTGACCGACCGCGGCGTCGCCGACGCGCGGGCGGCGGCGGAGCGCTTCCGC
>JAEZPL010000205.1 GCA_023413605.1 Pseudomonadota bacterium | reverse complement strand
CGCCGGCTTCGGGCGCGGCGCGGCGGACCAGCGCCACCACCCCCACCGTCGCCGACATGGTGATCAGCGCGGCCAGCAGCACCAGCCGCGGCCCATCCACCAGCCGGTGCAGCTGCGCGGGCCAATGCAGCAGGGCATTGATGGCGAGGTGGAACAGGGACCCGATCAAGCCGGCAAGCACCCCCACCACCACGGCGAGCGCCAGATACCACACTTGCCCCCGCTGCCCCGCTGATTTGGGGCCTGCTGGAACTGGATGGTCCATGCGTCCCCCCTTCGGATCCGCAGCGGCGGTCGATTCCCAGGTTCAACGCGGATGGCGATCAGCATGTGCCCGGCGACAAATTGGCCGTCATCCGCTCCCCCCCGGGATATATACGCCAAAGCCAAGGCAGCCAGTCCCCCATGAGGAGGCGAACGGCGCGAAACAGGATTCTGGTGGTCGTGTTGCCGGAGGGTTAGCTCAGGGGGTGGACTGGGCGCGGGAAATTGCGGCGCTGGGCCATACGGGGGTCACGACACGAAAGTGATCTTCACGAAAGTGATCTTCGTCTTTGCGCATCTCAGGAGGGCGGTCCTTCACGCGCGGATCCAGAAGGCTGGCTCATCGGCGATGAAGGCAAGGGCCTCATCAAGGTCGAACATCGCCCCGAAATGCCCGCCCCCCCCCCAGGCGTCCCGGCGCCACCACAGAACCTCAACCCGCTGCGCGTTGCCTTGGGGCCGCAGCCGGGCGATCGGTGCGTCGGTGCGGGCGCTGTAGTGGGAGTAGCCGCGGTTCACCCGCCGGGCAGCGATGCCGCCACGCGGCCATGGATAAGGTGTAGCGGCCCGAGATCATCGGCGGCCGGACCCGAGATTCTGAGCGATTCCGGGACCGGATTGGCTGAGATGGAAAGCGGGCTCTGGCCCACATTCGGTGAGACGGGGCCCGCGGTGTTTGAGACGGACCCGAGATCATGGGCGCCGGCTCGCAATCCGTGAGACGATAGGGTTCCTGGTCGGGAGTTGGGGAAGGAGACGGGAGAGGACGACCGGACCGACCGTTTCGTGGCCGCGGGCGTCGAGACCGGCTGGGCGTTTCTGGAGCCCTATTCGGGGTCACTACACGAAAATGCGCAAACTGTCCGGGATATGAGAACGCGGCATGAACGTGAGCGCCGCCGCGCTCCAGCGCTCCTTTCTGCGCGGTTCCGGCACGGGGGACGGGGCGTGCCGATGTGTGAACTATATGCAGCTTTGGTTGCCGTCCCGACGATGGCCATTTTGCACAGCTGTCACTGGGCCATGAAGGCAAGTCGGATAACCTTCGGTATAATCATTGATCCGGCTTCATCATCTTCATAAACCGAAACATGTCTTCGTCATCGATAGCTCCGGCCGAACTAGACTTGCGGGGATCGGGGTTCCGTTCATTGTAATACTCGACGACGTGAAATTTGCAGACATTGACATAGAAGTGGATGTTTCTCTTTTCGAAATAGGGCGTCATTGTTTGCCAGGACCGAGTGTCGGGGAACATCGCCTCTATCGCGAACCACGCCTTTTTGCCCAGACCCTGACCGTGATGACCGACCGCGATGAAGAACAGGTCGAGCGAATTGGCCTGTGTCGCGTGATCGATGCGGACTACCGCGCCACCGACCTTCCGCCCGTCGCGCAGGACATGCAGCACGATGGCCCCGGATGCGGCCATCGCCTGATCAAGGTCCTCGTCGGATGGGATCGGACCATCCGGCAGTTCGCCCAGGTGGTCCGTCACGGAAACCGCGAAGGCGGCCTGCAATTCGCGCTTGAAGACGGGAAAATCCGCCGGCTCCGCGATTGCGAGTGTTATGCGAGATTGGGGCATGCTCCTCCTGTCGCTCATAGGTTCGTTTTCACGACGCTCTTGGAGAACGATTCCGACACTGCGTCGGGAAAGGGCGCCCCCTCCCTATCTGTCTGCTGGCAGCATAGTCTATGATCCGTTCTCCCGAACCGGACAATCCAATCACTTCCGTGTCGCCACCCCTATTCCTCGCGGATGATCAGAGCAGTCCGCCGCCGCTGGGCGCATTCGATCAACCGTGTCTTGATCCGCGTGAACAACGCTGGCGGCAGCATCCCATAATCGAACCGGTCGGGAGCGTCCCGCGACACCGGCCGCAGGTCCGGCCCGACCCAGACGAACCGGTTGACCTCGCTGACGATGACCCAGGACCGCTCGGCGTCGAGAGCAAGACGGTGTTTTGTCGCGACCGGGATTTCCACGGCGGCGGCCTCGTCTCGGGACGGGCTATGGGTGATCGGGGCGACGGTCACCACTGTCTCGCCGTCCGCGCTCTCGGTCGTAAGAACAATGGCGCAGCGACGATCCTTCGCGCCTTCGAGCTGTCCTTGCCGATGCTCGGCCAGCCACAGATGGCATAGGAGATGACGAGGCTCGGCCGGGGGGACAGCAGCGGCACTTACCCCTCCAACTCGGCATTGAGGTGATTGAACTCGGCCGGCACCGACGCCGCGGCGATAGCCGCCAGCTCGGCATCGCTGAACTGCTCGACGGCCAACGCCTCGCGATCCCGCCGCTTCAGGCGCCGGTACTCCTCAACCGACAGCAGCATGGTTTTCTCCCGGCCATTGCGGGTCACGAACACGGGTTCGGTCAGCGCGCGATCCTGATAGGTGCCGATGTTGCGCTGAAACTCAGCCGCTGGGACGATCATGAGAAAGCTCCCACCCATCATGCAGATTACGGATATTGCATAAAATGCGCAATTGGCCGTCGGTTGTCCAAGGGACAGCAGGGACAGGAGCATACTGTCCAGTGACATCGTCACATAAACTGCGGGGCTGACGAGTCGTAGGTGCGCTGGGCATGGTAGCGAGATGAGACGCGAGCCCGATCCCCATTACCGCCACCGCTTCCCAGCCGAACTGATCGCGCACGCAGTTTGGCTGTACCTCACGTTCCCGCTCAGCTTCCGCGATGTCGAACGGCTCCTGGCCGAACGCACCTACGACTCGCCAGCCCCGCAGTTTATGTGACGATGTCCTTGAAATGGCCACGAACGTCACGCTTCTGTTGACCATGCTGACGGCCTGCTTCACAGTCATGCTGATACCGGTCCTGCTGGTTGCGCGCCGGTTTACCCCTCCCGGTGCGAACGCCCGCTCAGGCAGCCGGCCTCAGACATCACCACGCACGAGCGCGCCCTTAAGCAAGAGCAGAGGAACACCACGCCATGGATGACCTCCTGCTACGCATCATCATTTTCGCAGTGGTTGGT
>JAEZPL010000121.1 GCA_023413605.1 Pseudomonadota bacterium | reverse complement strand
GCACAACCACAACCGCCTGATGTCGCGCTACGAGGGCATGGACGGCATCAAGACCGGCTACACGGTGGCCAGCGGCTTCAACCTCGCGGCCTCGGCGGTGCGCGACGGGCGGCGGCTGGTGGCCGTGGTCCTGGGCGGCAAGTCCGCGGCGTCGCGCGACGTCCGGATGGCCGCCCTGCTCGACAAGGCCTTCGGCAAGCCCGGCCGCGACGCGGACGCCCCGGTCATAGCCCGCGCCGGGAAGGCAGCCCCGCAGGTTGCCGCGCGGGATGACGAGGACGAGGCCCCGGCCAAGCCGGTGAAGGCCAAGGCTCCGGCTCCGGCTCCGGCCAAGGTGCAGCTGGCCTCCGCCGGTTCCGGTGCCGCGACGGTCCGCCCGCGCGCAAATGCCGACGATGACGACGGTGTCTGGGGCGTGCAGGTCGGCGCCTTCTCCACCCGCGAGGCCGGCAACAAGGCGCTGGCCCAGGCGACCAAGCAGGCCCCCTTCCTGCTGCGCAACGCCAAGCGCACGGTCGTCGAGGCGAAGTCCGGCCAGGCCAAGGTCTACCGCGCCCGCATGACCGGGCTGGACCAGGGCACGGCCCGCAAGGTCTGCTCCGAACTGACCCGCCATGGCCATCGCTGCGTCCCGGTGTCCCCGGGCGAGAGGCTGTAAAGCGTGCAGCAAAAAGGCGCGGCCGGAGCCGCGCCTTTCCACCGTTCCGGATGCTGTCCACCCAGACGGGCCGGGCCGCCGATCAGGCGCCCGGCTCGTTTGCGTTCGGGAAGAACAGCGGCTGGCCGTTGATGGAGTGATCGGCGATGGCCGCTTGTCCCTCGCCTGAGACCAGCCAGTCCACGAAGGCTTTCCCGTCGGCCGCCTTGATGTGCGCGAACTTGGCCGGGTTCACCAACATGACGCCGTACTGGTTGAACAGGCGCTTGTCGCCCTCCACCAGAACATTCAGGTCCCCGCGGTTCTTGAAGCTGAGCCAGGTGCCGCGGTCGGTCAGCGCGTAGCCGCCCACGGCGGCAGCGGTGTTCAGCGTGGCGCCCATGCCCTGACCGATGGAGCGGTACCAGCCGTCGCCCGACGCCGGGGCGAGGCCGGCGGTCTTCCACAGGGCTTGCTCCGCCTTGTGCGTGCCGCTCTCGTCGCCGCGGGAGACGAACGGCGCCTGGGCGGACGCGATGGACTTCAGCGCCCCGGCCACGTCCTTGCTGCCCTTCACGCGCGCCGGGTCGGCCTTCGGGCCGACGATGACGAAATCGTTGTACATCACCGGCTTGCGTTCGGTGCTGAAGCCCTCCGCTACGAACTTTTCTTCCGAGGGCTTGTGGTGGACGAACAGCACGTCGGCGTCGCCGCGCTTGGCGAGGTCGATGGCCTGACCGGTGCCCTTGGCGACGACGCGCACCTCGATTCCGGTCTTCTGCGTAAATTTCGGCAGGATTGCCTTGAACAGGCCGGAATCTTCGGTCGAGGTGGTGGAGGCCACGGTGATGAAGCGATCGTCCGCCGCCCCCGACGGGTGAGCGAGGCCCAGCACCAGGGCCGCGGCGGCGGCGCATCCCAACACGAACGAACGGCGCAACATCGGAAAGTCCCTCTCCTGTCTCCCGCCCGCCTTGTTCGCGGGCTGCGCGGAAACTATGCGGAATTTCCAGGAATGTTGCAAATTTTACGGTATCCGACTTTCGGAGGCCGGCTTCCGAAGAACGGAAATCAGGCCCGCCGCGTCTCCCGCACCAACGCCACGGCGAGGTTCACGGCCAGCGACAGCGTCATCAGGATGACGCCCAGGCCGAGCGCCAGGGGCAGGTCGCCTTTGCTGGTCTCCAGCGCGATGGCGGTGGTCATCACGCGGGTCACATGCTCGATGTTGCCGCCCACGATCATGACCGCCCCGACCTCCGCCGACGCGCGGCCGAACCCGGCCAGCACGATGGTCAGCAGACTCCAGCGCCCCTCCGACAGCAGGGTGCCCAGCGTGCGCAGCGGCCCGGCGCCCATCACGCGCAGCACGTCGTCGTATTCCTCCAGCAGGTCTTCCACCGTCTGGCGGGTGAGGGCGGCGACGATGGGGACGATCAGCACCGTCTGCGCGACGACCATGGCGGTCGGCGTGAACAGCAGCCCCAGCATGCCCAGCGGACCGGAGCGCGACAGGATCAGGTAGACGATCAGGCCGATGACGACCGGCGGCAGCCCCATCGCCGTGTTCAGCAGCAGCGTCACCGCGCGGCGTCCGGGAAAGCGGAAGGCCGCCACCGCGGTGCCCAGCGGCAGCCCGATCAGCGCCGACAGGGCGACCGCGGTCAGGCTGACGCGCAACGACAGCCCGACGATCTGCATCAGGTCGGGGTCGAGCGCGGCGATCAGGTGGAAGGCGGTTGCGAAGGCCTGTCCGAATTCATGCATAACGGCACACACACATGATTTCGGACCGCCCCCGCTTGCTGTTTGTCTGAAAATCCAATTCCGTCAGGCGGGAGACGATCATCCCCCGCTTGCCGCGGCGAACGTTCTTCCCCACTCTTCCGATCATGGACCTCACGGAATTCACCATAAAGCCGGATCCGGCAAATCCCAAGCTGACCGAGCGCGTCTCCGGCCTTGACCAGGACGGGCGCGCGGTCGAGGCGTCCGTCACCGTCGAACGGCCGCTGACGCTGTATCTGAACGGGCAGGAGATCGTCACCATGATGACGATCG
>JAEZPL010000802.1 GCA_023413605.1 Pseudomonadota bacterium | reverse complement strand
GGGCCGAGGATGCGGATCTGGTCGCCGACGGTCACCTCCAGCCGGCCGCGGATGATGACGCCGCCCTCCTCGCCGTCGTGGGTCAGGGGGATGCGCCCGGTGTCGGCGCCGGGGGTGTAGCGTTCCGACAGGATTTGCAGGGACCGGCCCGACAGGTCGCGCCCCACCTGCCGGTACGACACCTCGCCGCGCCCGATCTCCACCAGTTCGCCCGCGCCGAAGAACACCTTGTCGGCGTCGCCGACGGTCATCGCGAAGAACTCGGCCAGCCCCATGGGCACGCCGTCCAGCACCCGCTTCAGCGCCCCCACCGACGGATTCAGGCGGCCGGATTCGATCAGCGAGATGGTGGCGTTGGTCACCCCGGCGCGGCGCGCCAGCTCCCGTTGCGACATGCCGTGCCGAAGCCGCACCGCGCGAAGCCGCATCCCCACATCCACGTCCATAAGGCGCCCCTGTTTCGGGTGTTAAGCATCCTGAACAGTTTGCGGGTGCGTTTCAGGAAAATCAACGGGTTGGCCGACCCTCAGAAAGCGTCTTGTTCAGAATCGCCAATCGGAGGACGCTGGGCACACCAACAGTCTCGTTCCGGGGGAAACCGTTCCATGAGCAACGCGCCGAATCTCGCCGCCTTTTGGATGCCGTTCACCGCCAACCGCCAGTTCAAGGCCGCCCCGCGGCTGCTGGTGCGGGCGGAGGGCATGCACTACGAAAGCGCGGACGGGCGGAGCGTGCTGGACGGGACCGCCGGCCTGTGGTGCTGCAACGCCGGCCACGCCCGCCCCCGCATCGTGGAGGCGATCCAGAAGCAGGCGGCGACGCTCGACTACGCTCCGACCTTCCAGATGGGCCATCCCCTGGCCTTCGAGCTGGCGACCGACCTCGCCCAGCTGATGGGCGGCGATTTCGACCATGTGTTCTTCACGAACTCGGGCTCGGAATCGGTCGACACGGCGCTGAAGATCGCTCTGGCCTACCACCGGGCGCGCGGGGAGGGGCAGCGGACGCGCCTGATCGGGCGGGAACGCGGCTACCACGGCGTCGGGTTCGGCGGCATCTCGGTCGGCGGCATCGTCGCCAACCGCAAGACCTTCGGCCCGCTGCTGACCGGCGTCGATCACCTGCCGCACACCCACGACCTTTCCCGCAACGCCTTCTCCCGCGGGGAGCCGGAATGGGGCGCCCACCTCGCCGACGAACTGGAGCGGATCGTCGCCCTGCACGACGCCTCCACCATCGCTGCGGTGATCGTGGAGCCGGTGGCCTGCTCCACCGGCGTGCTGGTGCCGCCCAAGGGCTATCTGAAGCGCCTGCGGGAGATCTGCGACCGCCACGGCATCCTGCTGATCTTCGACGAGGTCATCACCGGTTTCGGCCGGCTGGGCTCGCCCTTCGCGGTCCAGCATTTCGGCGTGACGCCCGACCTCGTGACGACGGCGAAGGGCCTGACCAACGGCACCGTGCCGATGGGCGCGGTTTTCGCGCGCAAGCACGTCCACGACGCCTTCATGAACGGCCCGGAACACATCATCGAGTTGTTCCACGGCTACACCTATTCCGCCCACCCGCTGGCCTGCGCCGCCGGCCTCGCCACGCTGGAGGTTTACCGCGAGGAGCAGCTGTTCCAGCGCGCCGCCGACCTGACTCCCTATTGGGAAGAGGCGATCCACAGCCTGAAGGGCGCGCCGCACGTCATCGACCTGCGCAACATCGGCCTGATCGGCGCCATCGAGCTGCAACCCCGCCCCGGCGAGCCGACCAAGCGCGCCTACGAGGCCTTCGTGAAGTGCTTCGAGGCCGGCGTGCTGATCCGCACCACCGGCGACATCATCGCCCTGTCCCCACCGCTGATCGCGGAAAAGGCCGACATCGACCGCATCGTCGGCACGATCGGGGATGTGCTGAAGACGGTCGCCTGAAGCGTGATGGACATGTGATCCAAGGGCGCGTGATCCAAAGGGCGTTTCCCGTCGTACTCATGGCAAAAAGGGAGACGCCCATGCCGCCGGTCACGCACGCACTCCGCAACGCCGTCCTTTACGCCACCCTGATGATGTCTGCCACGGCGGCACAGGCCGGGGCGCCGCACGCGCCGGCCATCGAGCCGGCCGTCGATTGGTCCGCGCTGCCCCTGCCGGCCATCGATGGCGGGGCGCTGCCTTCCGCCACCTTGCAGGGCAAGGCGGTGCTGGTGGTGAACACCGCGTCCCAATGCGGCTACACCGGACAATACGCCGGTCTCCAGGCGCTGTGGTCGGAACACCGCGACCGTGGGCTTGTCGTGCTCGGCGTGCCGTCCAACGACTTCGGGGGGCAGGAGCCGGGCAGCAACGGGCAGGTCGCGTCCTTCTGCCAGCTGAACTACGGCGTGGACTTCCCATTGTTGGAAAAGCAGACGGTGGTCGGGCCGAAGGCGCATCCCTTCTACCGCTGGGCGGCGGAGGCCACTGGCCCGGCCGGCGTGCCGCGCTGGAACTTCCACAAGATTTTGATCGGCCGCGACGGCCGGCTGGTCGCCTGGTTCCCCAGCGCCGTGACGCCCGACGCGCCCGCGCTGAAGTCCGCCGTCGACAAGGCGCTGGCCCAGTCGGTTGCAGGCCGGTAAGCCGATGACCGTGGCTGAAAGCGCACCGGCGGCGGGCAGCCGGCAGGCCTCGACCGTCCGCCTGCTGTCCTACGGCGGGCTGATTCCCTTCGTCGCCGGGGCCGTCCTGGCCTGGGCGGCGGACGGCGATATCAGGGCCGCCGCCGTTCGGGCCGTGATCGTTTATGCGGTCGCCATCCTGTCCTTCATCGGCGCCATCCACTGGGGCCGCGTGCTGTCCGGGCAGGAGGGGGAGGGCGCCGGGCCGGGCTGGCTCGCCTGGGGAGTCGCGCCGTCCCTTCTGGGCTGGTTCGCGGCGCTGCTGCCGCCCGTCTGGACGCTGGTCGTCCTGGTCCTATCCTTCGCGCTGGCCTGGGC
>JAEZPL010000788.1 GCA_023413605.1 Pseudomonadota bacterium | reverse complement strand
TCGGGTACTCCCCAGCCTTCGGCCATAGCCGCTACGGTGACACCTCGCCTGTCCCTCCATAGGGGTTCCTGGCGGAGTTCGGATATCTTCGGAATATGCATGTGGTTGTTCGCCCTGAGAGTGAGGTTTGTCCGCTTACCGGGGTATCCAGCAGCGCGGTCTCCGAAAGCGTTTTGGTGCCTTCGTCCTCAGGGTGGTGGCAATGCAATGAATGGAACTTTAATTGCGTACATTGTCACTTATGAAGCAATAATCTTCCTGGTTACTCGGAGTTGAGGTATTTCGGCTTTGAGGCCCGGTAGAAGCCTCTGGAACTTGGCCTTAGCTATCCTGGAGCCCTGGCAGCCGAGGGAGTCATCCCGGCCTAGGTTGCCCAGGCCGTTACCATCGTTCAGCGCGGGGGCGTGTCCGACGAATGGACCGATGCCGTCATTGAAGCGGCTGGATACGACCCCGACAACCTGACCGAAGCCGCCTATCTGGCAGCCGGTACGATCCTGGGCGGGCTGTTTGAAGCCGTCCTAGAGAACGCCTAAGCAGACAACCGGCATACAAGGAACATACCGATGAATGACATCCAAGCGTTCGCCTTCGGGGCGGAAAAGGTCCGTGTTATCGAAATCAACGGTGCCCCGTGGTTCGTGGCTGCGGATGTTTGCCGATGCCTTGGACTGCCTAACACGACAATGGCGGTTCGCTCGCTTTCTGCCGATGAAAAACGCTCCCTCAGTCGGATTGAGGTTGGTCTTTCTCCTGGCGCGGCGGTGAACCTGATTACCGAGTCCGGCCTTTACAAGCTGGTGATGCGTTCCGACAAGCCCCAGGCCCGTAAGTTCCAAGATTGGGTAACGCGGGACGTTCTCCCCGCGATCCGCAAGGATGGCGCTTACATCATGGGCGAAGAGAAAGTAGCCGCATAAACGCACCGGGCGGGAGTGGTTCCCAACCCGGTGCAACTTAGGGAGAAAGCAGATGGGCAAGAAAGGCCCTCACTTCTTCCTTGTGCTGCGGATTTGGCGATGGACCATAACCATCATCATTAGCCGCTAACCACAAGGGGACCGCTGGGCTGTGACAGCAACCCAACGATCCCTCTCTAATCTAATGCTGAGGTAGGGGTGAATGCAAGGAAGAGGCAGCCGAGTTTCTTGGGATATGCCGCCTTGCCTATGAGGCGCGGGAGCAACCTGGGGCGACTATCAGTCGGGAAACCGTGCTGGCTTGCCTCTACATCGAGCAACACCACAAAGGGGCTGTATAAACCCGAGGGACCTTCCGAGAGAACGACCTTCTGCCATTCGGCGGTTGGGGCGCGTGGCCTGCTCCGTCACGCTGTCCCGTTTCGGTATACCCAACCGAGTCGTTTCGGTGAGACACCCAAGCCCAACTTTCTGTGTCTTATTTGGGTTGTTCTCTATTCCGATACATCGTATCAAGCCAGGGTCTAGAATCAAACGAGACACTGAGGCGGGCATCATGGCGGTCTACGGTTATGCGCGGGTCAGCACCTCCGATCAGGATTTGACCGTTCAGGAAGAGGCCCTTCGAAACGCGGGCTGCGATGTAATCCGTACGGAAAAGGTCAGCGGCACAAGCCGGAATGGACGGGCCGAACTGGAAACCCTCCTTCAGTTCCTTCGTGCTGGCGATACGCTCATGGTTACCCGCATAGACCGGCTTGCCCGCTCCATCGGTGATCTTCAGGATATCGTGCGGGAACTGAGGACCAAGGGCGCTTCCCTGAAGTCAACCGAACAGCCTATCGACACCAGCACCGCAGCCGGGAAAGCCTTCCTCGACATGCTGGGCGTGTTTGCCGAATTCGAAACCAACATCCGCCGCGAACGCCAGTTGGAAGGCATCGCCAAGGCCAAGGCCGAAGGCGTCTACAAGGGACGCAAGCCGTCTATCGACGCCGAGGTCGTCAAGGCCCTGAAGGCTCAAGGCGTAGGTGCGTCGGAAATTGCAAAACGGCTTGGGATTGGCAGAGCGTCAGTTTACAGGATAGTTTCACACACCTCCTAGGGTAGCCTGGGACGGTGACGTATAGCAGTGTTTACCCCCCAACTAGCTACGGCGGAACCATAGAATGCCGATGCCCGCACTCGACGAATTATCTAAGACAATATCGGAGTTCTATATCAACTCTGGTGACTTCAACGGGTACCCGCTAAACTCTATCGTTAGGTCTGTTGGAGACCTGGATAAAGCTCGCCTGCTTGTCCGGAATATGATCCAGGATGGGTTGATTAACTGTGCGTTTTATAGCGTTTCCCTCAACCCACATATAAAAAGAATGCCAGACCTTTCTGTTTCTGAGCAAGTTTCCATTCTTCAATCCGAAGACCCTGCCGGAGTATGCTGCTATCCGTCGAAGCAAGTTGTCAGGAAACACGCTGACTTATCCGCGTATCATGATAAGCCTTTTACAAGAGAACTTGCCCTTGGTGCTGCGCAACTCGACTGGGTATCGTTTGATCTATCAGTACTTGAAAGATACAAAGCAGATCCTAGATACTTATTCCAATTCGACGATTATAGCGGCCTTATATGCATTAACGACGACGCCTATGAAGATCCAACTTTCCCCGAACGAGACAAAGCATTTCTGCAAAGCTTTGGCCTTGGGTATATCGATGGGCATAGAGTCGCTCTAGTTTTCTACCGATACCTTCACGATCTTTCGGCGGAACATCAACAGTACTGGAACAGCTTCAGAACCGAGAAGAAGGCAAAAATATTAAAAGAATATTACCAAAACAGTGTTGCTGGTGGTTTTGCTGACAGTGTTTCTTACTTCACAGCTATGTTTGCTGAAATTTCAGCCATTAATCAAGCTTGCAAAATGATGGAAATGCCAAACTTATTCAGGAATGAATACGCCGATAGCATTCCCATTGAGATGACGATGTTTACAAAGCCAACACTTGCAAATTTCAACGCGTTTATTCTTGCGCTTGATAAGGCGCTTTCTGAGAACATTAACAAAAAGTTTTTCGATGGGCAGATAGAACTAGAATGGGAGAAAGAGAGGCCGGACGGAAAAGTGGTTGTTGGGCAAAAAGGGACTGTTTCTCTCCTTGAAGAATGGCTTAGGAAGAAAATTCGATGGAACGATGAAGAAGGCGCTATTTCTGCGATGATCGCCCCTTTAAAAGAGGTAAGGAAGCTCAGACAGTCCCCAGCCCACAAGGTCGAAGAGAATAAGTATGACATTGCGTACGATGAAAAGCGCGGCGAAATTCTTAAGTCATCTTATCTTTCTCTAATGCATATCAGAAAGACATTTTTGAGACACCCCGCAGTACGTGACATTGAACTTCCTTGGTACCTTAGAAAAGGGAATATCCGTTATTATTAAGGAACGCCGAACAGAGCAGAGAGGCGTCCAAGCGACGCCCTCTGTCCTGCAACATTGCCTCCTCGCTTCTGCCTCAACAACCTGCCACAGCTGGGCAAGCGTTTACCGGATGATCGAAGTATACTGAGGGATATACAGGAGTCCCATGACACCCCTGGGACTCCAAGCCCCCCTCCCCCGGTTCCTCGGAAGCCGCCTAGCAAGAATGGTTAAAGGTCAGGTTGATAATTGTTGTTCGGCCTTCAGTCTTAGCCACCCAACCCCGGTATTTCGAAACCCTCGTAAACAATCTTTTCAACAGTATCCTGACGCTGCCGCATTGTCATCCCATCGGGATTATAAACGCGATAAGTGATTCCTGCCTTTTCGTGTCCTATGATTTCGGCAGCCTCGTTCTGGGGCACCCTGGCCCTTTCTAAGCAGCGCGTTGCGTTCTTTCGAAAGGAATGGAATGCTTTTCCAGTTCCGACAACACCACGCTTTCGCCTATACTCGCTAAAATCTCCGGACAGATACCAAGAAAGCTTCTTATCCGGCCCCCCAGGTTTCAATTGTGGCCAGATCGGTTCCTTGGGATTCTTGGCTCGCCTTTCCAATAGCCATGCAAGCTTGCTATGGATAGGAACAGGCCGAACACCGGCCTCCGACTTGGCTGCGACAATATCGAAGTACCAGACTCCATCCTGTTGCCGTACATTCTCCCAAGCAAGCGAGCATATCTCGTTCAACCGCATCCCGGTATAGAGAGCGACAAGCGGAATTTCCCATAGCGCGGCATTCTTCGGTAGTGGATCGAACAGCTTGTTTAGCTCGTCGGTTTCATAAGGGACGTACGTTTCGGAGTTCTTCCCATTGACCGCACGAAATAGGCCATCAAACGGATTGTCGCCGTTAGCCTCTTGGCGTCTTTTAGCCCACTTCCACGCACAACTGAGCGACGTAACGTACCTGTTGAGCGTTCTAACAGCCAACCCCTCTTCAGAGCCGCTGTAAAGCTGCCGAAGCTCCTGAAACGACCGACTCTTCGTCTTGGGGCTCCTTCCCCAGTTAGGGTCGAACGTCGATATGACGTCTAAGAAGTTTATCGCGTCCTTGGGCCCAATGAGCCGCATTGGTTTATCTTTGATAAAGTCACTAAAGAGCCGGAATACAGCTTGGTATTGTCCATATGTCTGGTTTGTTAGCTCCGCCTTGACATCTGCCAAATACTTTTTACAACACTCGCTAAAAGGCATACCGTATTCTGGCTTGATCTTAAGCGTCTTTCCAGCCGACTCCTTCGCATAGTCATTGAGTGCATCAACCTTCGCCTGAATGGCAGCAGGCAAAGGAGCATCCACGTCGGGGTTAGCTTTGAGCCATTCGGTTTCTATTGCCTCAAGCGCAAAGTCTACGCCGCTGGACGATACCTCATCGCCTTGTCCGTCTCGTACGGCATCGCCGAAGGCCCCCGCCCGCGCTTGGTTTAAGGTCTCTCTGTAGACCTTCCAAGGCACGCTTTCCGCGTTTCCTCGCATTTCCTCGAAAGTACGGGTCCAATGCGCAACCCGTTCCCAACGGCGCGTTTGCGCGACCGACAGATCGCGGGTCTGAAGGCTCTCAACGATGTCCACCTTGCCTATCTTATCCCGCAAATCGGCAGGCACACCGATACGGAAATACCACGCTTGCCGACGCTGCTTTAGATAACGAAGATCCGCCACGAACTGCCCCAATGGTACATAGTGATGGTACACGTTTACGGTACCGGTACCTTATTTAACCCATTAAAATCAACGACTATATTGCTTTAGCGGCGTTCAGGCTTGGGCTCCTGGCGCCCCAGCCAACTCTCCCCCGGGATTTCCTTTACTCCTGCTCGTCCTGTTTTTTCTTCCAGGCCTCGGAAAGGTCCGCGCGTGCTTCAATGCGGAGCGGGACGTAGCTGATCTTCATGGACTGTTCCTGGAAGGGCTTTGCCAAATCGGCGTAGATGGCCGCGGTCGACAAGCCGTAGGGCGCACCGTCGTCGTTGGAATAGGCATAGGTTACTTCGCGAACTCCCGCCAGACGCATCGCCGCCATACACATTGGACAGGGATGCCCACTTGCGTATACAGCGCAACCCTCAAGGCTGGGCGAGCCAAGTTTTTGGCTGGCGGTGCGAATGGCCGTCATCTCCGCATCCGCGGTCGGATCGTTCGTGGTGATGATTTCGTTCACGCCCTTCGCGACGATTTCACCGTTCCGAACGACAACCGCGCCGAAAGAGCGCCCGCCCTTTTCGAGATTGGCGTGCGCAAGTTCGATGTCCAAACGCAGAAAATCGCTCTGTGCGCTCATTGTCCCCTTCTCCTGAGCATCGAACGCGAGGCCCGCGAGGTGCCTGCTTGAAATCTCGCTCTAATCCGTTCTTTTCTCCACATTCCAGTGGCTTGTCCCAAAATAACACGGCATGCGAACAGCCATGCTCCCCGGCGCATGGACGCCATGCTTTTTCGGAATCCCTCCTGGGTTGCGAAAGATTGTATGGCGGCGACTTCTGTCCTAAGGTTAGGATCCGGGAATCCAGGAGCTGGCGACATCGTCGTGATCACGAAGGCACTGCCGTTGCGCGTTTTGACGCTTTGTGCCGCGTGGTGACCGCCCGTGATGGCGTCTTCCCACATCATCGTCGGCGGGGCGACGTGGTTTTATGTGTCGACGCGGATGGGGCTGCCGTTCGACGCGGTGGCCCTGGGCGTGGCGGTGTTGGGCGCTCTTGCGCCGGATGTGGACCATCCGAAGTCGACGCTGGGTCAATTGGTGCGCCCGCTGTCGCTGATGGTCTCCCTGGTCTTCGGGCACCGCGGCATCACCCATTCGACGCTGGCCATCGTCGCATGCCTGTGGGTCCTGGTTGAATACTCTAACTATTCCCACCTGACTCTCCCGTTCCTGGTGGGCTATCTCACCCATCTCGCGGGGGATATCCTGACGCCGGCCGGCCTGCCCTTGTTGTGGCCGATCCGGCGGCGGCGCAACTTCGCCCTGCCCATCCTGAAAACAGGTGGCTTTTCGGAGCAGCTGGCCGTCACGCTGCTGGCTGGCTGGATGATTTCCGGTCTGTTTCCCTGCGGCGGTTGGCCAGAGCTTCCGCTCGACCGGCCCTGGCGTTCGGTCGTCGCCACGGCACACGGCTATTTCGGGGAGACCGGCAAGGAAGCGAGCGCGCCGCCGGTTCCTGCCCGCAAGCCTCCGGACGCTGGACGTGTCCGGAACCTGAAGGGATGATCCTTCCAATCAATGCCTTGGCATTGAACGGTCGCATCAGTGAATCGGAATCATCACCAGCGGACGCGTGTTGCTGAAGTTATCGCTGGACGCTCGCATGGCGTCGGTAGCCAAGAACAGAAGCCCAACGGTAAGAGCAATTGCCACGGCGGCGCTCACGCTCTCGGCGCCGATGGGGTGGCTTTTCTCCTGCGAACGCTTGCTCATGGTGCCCTCCACGCGGTTCGTGAGTGCAGCAGCATTCGAGTAAATTAGCAGAGGCAGATGCCCCTTGCTTCGGTCAATTCTATCTAATCCTTTTGCAAATTCCCATAGGCTTATTTGCCGAATACTGGGATCATCGTTCGTACCATCGTCGGAAGGATGGCGGACGACAGTACGACAGAGTTCGGTCCCGATCCAACGGCGCGAAATCCATCAAGTCCAATCCCGCCCGGCATGTGCATTGCCGGTATAACCCCGATGTGGAAGGCAACAACAACGGCGAGGGATTGTTTTTCGGGTTGGCGAACTCGTCCGGGTTCGTCGGAACTCCAGACCATAGGTGCTTCCATGGAAACATTCGAGGCGGAGACCATCGACACACTTCGTCAGCGCCATGCTGAGCTTGAAGACATGCTTCGGGCTGAGTATGGCCGTGCAAGACCGGACGACATGACCTTGAAGCGCCTGAAACTGGAAAAGCTGTACGTCAAGGAACAACTGGACTGGAAACGACTTCATTGAAGACGGACTCGCCGGGCGGCCCCACCAAGCTGCCGACCAATACTGCCCGACAAGAAAGGGCGCTCCCGCCGGAGCGCTCTTTGCATTTTCCAGTTCTGGATAAGACGCCGTTCAATCCGTCCCGCCCTGGTGGAGCCGGAAAGCATCCCCGCCGGCGGCGGCCGCGGCACGGGCGCGCTCTACCTCGATGCGCATCCGGGCTGCCGCGCGCATCAGGCGATCCGTGGCATCCAGAAGCTGGTCGAACCGGTCCGGGCTGTCGGTCGTCAAAAAGGAATCGAAAACGGTCAGAAAGGACGCGATGTCGCGGCTGACCCGCCAGCGCAGCTCAGGGTCGATCGGTACAGCGCCCGGACGACGGTCGTCCGGAACCACGGCCTGGGGGACAGGGCGGTCCGGCGAGGGAAAGGATGGAGATTGAGATGGGGATACCCCCGCAGCGGCGTTGCCATCCCCCCGCGGCGCAGCAGCCGGAGCGGCCTGTTCGCCATCCGGCGAGCGATTGATGATGTAGCGGATGGCCGGACCCGTGCAATCGTAATCCCGTGCGATGCTTGCCAGCGATTCACCCGCGGCGTGGCGCATGCGGATGGCCGCCCATTCGGCATGGGGGATTTTTCCTTTTTCGCGTCTTTTTGCCATCACCCTCACACCCAAGGCACGCACACAGTCTCCGGCAGCGCATGACTGGTCAAAAACCGCGTCCTATGCCGCCTACGCCCCTCGTCATAGGAGCAAAGCTCCGCCCGCGACCAGATGTCGCGGGCGAACGCCTCACTCTATCACAGCGGTTTTCTTATGGCATGTTTTTCTGCCAGAAGGCCTCATCTGCGGAAGACCCGCGACGAGCCTGCCAAGCTTTTGGAAAGGCGGCTATTTTCCGGAGGATCGGCATCGGATCGTCCCAGGACAGCCCCGACTTCGCCTCGCAGCGCAACGCCCACGGAGCCCAGGCGGACAGCGGCACCCCCATGGACCGGGCTGCGGCCAAATCCTTGAGCAGGTTACACCAGACCACGCCGGCACGGGCGAATCCGGAGGCCGGCCGGGGCAACCCCGCCAGATCGGCGTAGACCAGCGCCGGCAGGTTGACGCCCGCCAGGGCACCGGGAAAGTGCCAGAGATTGAAGCGCGGATTGACCTCCAGCAGATACAGACGGCCATCCGGGGCGCGCTTGAAATCGAACTTCGCCACCCCCCGCAGATTGAGCCGCCAGGTCAGCGCGCGGCCAAGGTCCGCGACGTCCTGCGCGTCGGTGATGGTCAGCGCCGTGGTGTGCCCGTAGGACGCGGGATAGGTGCGGATCTTGCGTCCGGTGAATTCACCCGCGATCTCCCCCTGCCCGTCCACATAGACGTGATAGCTTTCGATGCGGGATTCGGGACCGGCCACGATCTCCTGCGCCAAAAAATTCCGTCCCGATGCCGCCATCTGCGGCCAGAGCGCCCGCAACGCCGCAGGGTCGTCCACCTGCCGCGCCTTGCCCAGTTCCCCGATTTCCCGCCACACGGTGTCGCGCCGCGTGGCCGGCTTGACGATCAGCGGAAAGGCCAGATCCAGATCGGGCGGCACCGACGTCTCCGCGGGGCGCAGGTGGAGCGTTGCCGGCACCGGCAGGCGCATGCGCTCGGCCAGATCGTGGAACCGGTTCTTATCAACCAGATTCTCGACCAGATCCGGGTCGGCGACAACGAAGCGGAACACCCGGCCCAGCGTCTCCCGGTATCGGGAAATGATCAGAAGATGCTCGTCTTCTTCGTAAAGGAGGATTGGCGGCTCGCTCTGTGCCTCCCCGAACCGCACCAACCTTTCGACCAGAAGCTCGGTGCGGTCGGAAAAGTCCTCCCAGGGAAGGACGCCTCGCGTGAAGCGCGAATGCGCCGTTGGGGCGTTGCGCGGAGCCACGGCCACGCAAGGCGCCCCGGCAAGGCCGACCGGCCTCAGCAGATTCATGCTGCCCATGACGAAAGCGAGCGGCCTTGCGCGGGATGCGTTTCCCTGGTTCATGCTCATCCTGAGGCTTCACAGGTTGCTTGGACGGAACTGCAAGGGACAGCGCCGATCGGCCTTTTCGGATCACTCCGACCTTATGTTTTCTTACGCGGGAACAACAGTGGCGACTCCGGGCCATAAAGAGAATCCGGCATTCCGAGAGTTCCATTTGTGATCGGTTCAGCGTGGTGGCGTACGACGCCGGAGCGGCTTGATCGCCGGTCGAGCGGTGCCCGGCGCGGATAGCGCTAGCCCTCCTGGCCGCACGTTCGGCAACAGGCGCCGGGGCCACGACGGCGCTGTAGGCCCCGTCGTCATTGGTGCGGATCTTGGTGGTTCACAGCAATCTTCGGTTCGATCAACGCACTCTGCTCGCTGGGAAGAAAGGCAACGACGATCATGCAGGGGCCCAGCCATGTGATCGCCGCCGCCGTGACCAGCACCGCGACCCGGACGTGAAGAGGGTATTTCTCGATGACAGGATCGCCTGGATACCCCTGGTATCCGCCGTCGTTCAATGACTTCCCGGCAGCATCCAAAAAGACGGGGCTTCCGCCGGAACCACGGACGTGCTGGCTCATTGCTGCCTCGCCATCATCCTGTTCCACAGCAAGGACGGCCGCTTCTTTCTGATACAATAATATGCGGGCAGCGGACGCGGCTATTTGGATGCGCTTCGCCGAGGCCGCTGAGCATGACTATTCGGAGTTACTCGGCGCAATATGCGCCCCTGCCCGTGCCCCGCGGCACTCCCAGGGTGAACAGCGCGCCTTCCACCAGCCGCATCAGGTCGTCCCGCGCGTTGCACAGCGGCTGCCGGCCCCACTGGCGGGGATGGGTGAGGACATAGCAGGGGCCGTCGCCCTGGCGGACGGCGGCAAGAGGGGACTGCGGCTTCCAGAAGGCGGGGTGGTAGGTGTCCGCGACCCGAACCGCGACAGGCTGCATCAGGGCGGCATCGTAAGCCTCAACGTCGATGCCCTGCGCCCTGCGGAAGGACGGATCGGCGAGAAGGACGACGTTGGTCACGCCCAGCGCCCGGTTCGCGAAGTCCCCATGGCTGGCCGCGACGCGCAGCGGCAATCCCGTCCGGCGGCGCAGGGCGGCCAGATTGGCGGCGAAGCGGTCCCGCGCCACCGGAATCAGGCCATTCACCCGGTCCGCCCGGTTGGCGCCGCGCTCCTTGGCGACGGTCGCCAGTTCCTCGTAATGGTACCCCACCTCGTGCCCGGCCTCGGCCAGCCGGCGCATGATGCCGACGTCGATCGTGGACAGGCGGAAGAAGTAGGAGCCGCGGGCCCCCATCCGCTCCTCGATGGCGGCAAAGGCCAGGGACAGTTCCGGGCTGCTGTCGATGTCGTGCCGAAGCACCAGAAGCCGCCGGCCGGCCGGATCGTCCCCCAGCCCCTCCCCAACCAGTTGCCGGAAGGCCCCGACCGGCACGCCGCGGTATGCCATGTCGCGGGCGAACCGGAGCAGACGCTCGTAATCGCCCATGCGGTCGGGCATCAGATAGTCGCGGTACAGCCGTTTCCAGACGATCCCGATCATGGCCGCTCCTTCGTCGGTCCGCCGACCAGCCCGGACGACTCGGTCGCCGAGGTCACACGGCGGTCGGACGCCAGCACCTGTCGATAGAGCTGCACCAGCGCCCGCTGCTCGTTGGCCCAGCAATAGCGTGCGTGGACGGCCTCCCGCCCCCGCCGGCCCATGGCCTCCGCCTCCTCCGGGTGGTCGAAAAGCCACTCGATGGCCCTGGCGACGGCGGCGGTGTCGCAGGGCGGCACGCACAGGCCGCAGCGATGCTCCTCCACGATGCTGCGCATGTAGGGGAAATCGGCGGTGATCAGGGGCAGGCCGGCGGCCATGTACTCGTACAGCTTGACCGGCTGGGCCTCCTGGTAGTTTCGCGTCGGATGGTACAGGACCAGCCCGACCCGCGATTCGCCCAGCAGGGCCTGCACACCCGCACGGTCCAGCCGGCCGCGATAGTCCACCCGCGGCCAACCCGGCAGGGCCGCCATCCGGTCCTGAAGCTCCGCCGATTCCATGCCGCCGGCCATCAGCAGCCGGGCGTCGGGCGCGCGATCCACCCGGCCGATGGCGTCCACCACCTCCACCGCGCAACGGCTGGCGGTGATGGTGCCGACGAAGGCGACACCCCGCCGGTCGGCGTAAGGCTTGGCATCGTCACCGCCGCCGGAAAACTCCGTGGTCAACGCGAAGTTCTGGACCAGCGCCGTGCGACGCGCGGGAAAGCGTTGGGCGATGATCGGCGTTGCCGCCACGATCCCAGACATCGTCCGCCCAGCCAGCCACTCCAGCCCGCGCGCGACGCCGGCCAGAACCGGGCGCAAACGTTCCGGTATCCAGGCGCGGGTCATCAGGTCGCGCGGCAGATCCTCGTGCACGTCGTAGATGACTTTTTTGCCGAGCAGGCGGAGCAGAAGCCCGCCGGGGATCAGTTCCGGGTCGTGGAAGTGGTACACGTCGCCGCGCTGCCGGATGGCGGTCCGCAAAACCGACACGGTCGTCCGCAACAGACGCGGCACGAGGCCGGAGCGGCGCGTCACTGCCACGATGTCGACGCCCTGGCGCCGGACCGGGCTGCCGTCCGCCGTGACGAAGCGGTTGTCCGGAATCACCAGCGACACGTCGTAGCCGGCCTGCGCCAGGCTGACGCATTCCTTTGTGAAGATGCGGGCGTCGTCGGCGAAATGCGTCGTCGTCAGGTGCACGACCTTGACGCGCCCCGAACCCGTCAGGCTGTTTCGCATGAGATGGAATCCCCCATCGTCCTTCCGGCGCATCGTCCAAGTGACGGATCGGCCCATAGCCGGCCGCACCGGAGGGATATGTTTGCTTTCTTATTCTTTTGCCGCAACATCGTTATCGAATTACGCAAAAACACCCGTCCCCGCCCCCTCTGCCCCCGCCGGCATTCCGGGGGTATACGACCGCGCAGCCCGATCATCCCTTTTCGGGCAGGATGCTTTGCTTTCCGGTCGGCGATGATAAGACCACGTAAAGACGCGGCCTTCCGGAACGGCAGGGGATGCAGGGCATGGGAGCAATGATCGATGCGCAGCCGGAGCGGCACCGCCCCCTCCACAATCACGGTCGTCACGCTGCCGCCCCCCAGACCGCCGCACATCCGGCCCGGGATCTCCGGGGCGGCCTGCGCGCCCGCGTCCTGGACGACGTGCTGTCCATCGAGGCGAGCTTCATCCTGTTCGTGTTCGCCGGCCGCTACAAGATGCTGCCGGAGTTCCAAGGCGCGCCGGTCGACCTGACGCTCCTGTTCTTCATCCTGGCCGTCGGGCTGATCACCTGGGGCGTGATGTCGCGCCGGGTCGGCCCTCTGGCGCTCGACGCGCCGAACATCCTGATGCTGGCCTTCACGGCTTTCGGGGTCGCCAGCGTGTTCTGGTCCAGCCTGGAACCCAAGAATGTGGACAAGGCCTGGCGCTTCGTCCTTCTGGGCGTCAGCAGTTATTTTCTTGTGGTCGTGCTGGCGCAGGACGTGGTGCGGCGGCAGCGGCTGGTCCGGCTGATGATCGGCTTCAGCGTGGCCCTGCTGCTCTATTATGCCTTTTACCGCTGGGTCGTCGGCATCGACCCGAACGGTATGGAGAACGCCGGGCGGGTCAACGGCAACAACTACATGGAATACGGCGCGCATGCCGCCATCCTGTTCTATGCCTGCCTGTCGCTGGTCGTCCTGGGTCCGCGCCGGCGGGTGCCGCTGGCGATCGGCGGCGCTGTCGTGGCGCTGTTTGCGCTGCTGCTGATCGGAGCGCGCGGCTATTTCATATTCGCGCTGCTCAGCATGGTGCTGGCCGGCGGCAGCCTGCTGATCTCCCGCGGCCGATTCCTGGCCGGGACCAAGCGCCTTCTCCTCCTCGTCGCGGCGTTGGTCGCGCTCAGCTGGGCCGGCTACATGGCCCTGATCGCGGTCCACGGCGCCAGCGGCGCGTCGCAGCAGCTCTACACGCTGGAGCGGATCCGGCTTCAGATGTCGAACGAAAGCACCCATTCCCTGGACATCCGGGCGGAGGCGCAGGACCTCGCCTTCCGGCAATGGCTGGCGCGTCCGCTGGTCGGCTGGGGCATGGGCGAGTTCCGCCTTCAGCACAGCCTGGACTATCCGCACAACCTGTCGCTGGAAGTGCTGATGGAAACCGGGCTGGCCGGGGCCTGCCTGTTCTTTCCCGTGCTGATCATCGGCGTCGTCACCTGCATCCGCATGGCGCGGGACCGAAGGCTGGATTGGATCGACATGACCATCGCCCTGCTTTTCCTGACGGAGTTCATTTCGCACACCACGGTGCAGGGCTATTTGCCGGACGACCGGATCTACTTCGCCTACATCGGGCTGATCATGGGATGGCGCTGGTCGATGCGGCGCGATCCCGCCCGGGCGGACGCGGGCACGCCGCGGCGCCCCCTGCCGGTTCCCGTCGCCCGGGCGGGCGCCTACCGGTTGCGGTGACCGCCCCCCAATTTCCGGAATTGGCGTTTCAAGAGTTAAGGGCGCGGAGCAGGATCTCGTACAGTCCGATCCTGCGCAGCCCGTTCTTGATCGCGGCGCGCAGCGGCGCCGGCACGCTGCCCAGGCGGCGGGGCTTGATCCCCGCCCGGCGCGTTTTGGCGAAGGGGATGGCCGTGTCATAAGCGACACGCCGCACCGACAGCAGCTGACGTTCGGTATCCAGCACCATGTAGGTGGCCCGGCGTTCCGCCGTGCGAGGCTCGCCGACCGTGCCGGGATTGATCAGGTAGTAGGAACCCGGCCGCAGCGTCACCTCGTCGCCGCCGTGCGCCAGCAGCGCGCCGCCGCGATACTCGTGCACGGCCAGTCGGTGGGTGTGGCCATAGGCGCAGACGCGCGCCCCGGAGGGGTTTTTCATCAGCGCCTGGACGCTCAGCAGGCGGCGCTCGTCGTTGTCGAGCCGGACGAGTTCGCAGCCGATGTCGGGGTGAAGCGCCCCGTGAACGACGACCAGTTCGTTCCCGACCGCCGCCTTCAGCGGCAAGGCCGACAGCCAGGCGATAACCTCGGGGGCCAGCCGCTTGCGCGTCCAGGACACCGCGCGGATGGCGCGGGCGCTGAACCCGTCGGTGCCGATCTGGCGCGTCACGGCGCGGTCGTGATTGCCGGCGATGCACAGGGCGCCGGTCTCGCGCAGCAGAGCCACGCAAGGGGCCGGGTCGGTGTTGTAGCCGACGATGTCGCCCAGGCAGACGATACGGTCCACGCCCTCCTGCCCGATGGCGTCGATGGCGGCCGTCAGGGCTTCGAGGTTGGCATGGACGTCCGAGAGGATGGCGATCTTCATGGGGCGCTTTTCCGCCTCAACCTATCGGGCTGGGAGCCTCAATGGCTTCGTGATGAGCGGCCTTGTGGGGAGCGGCCTCGTAGGTCAGGAGCTCCACCGTAGCCGGCCCGATGTTGAACAGGGCGTCCAGGATGCTC
>JAEZPL010000781.1 GCA_023413605.1 Pseudomonadota bacterium | reverse complement strand
GTCCAGGCCAGCCCGTCCAGAGGGTCGGACGCAGGAAGGGGCTCGGGGTCCAGGGCGGTGACGAGCGCGCTCATGGGCATGCTCCGCATGATCGACGAAACCTATGCCAATTCTCCAAGCAATAGGTATGCCAACGATCAAACCCGCGCACCGCCTGACTTCCCGTCGCCGCTGCCGCCGCCTTTGCCCGATCCGACCCGGCAGCATTTGCCGCCCGCCTGAAAATGAGCGGCAAATTTTATCGGTATTTTAAACGACGCGATCCGGCGGCTGCGTCCCTGCAAAATAGGCGTCCAGGTTGTCCAGCGCCTTGAAGCCCATGGCGTTGCGTGTCTCCACCGTGGCGCTGCCCAGATGCGGCAGCAGGAAGGCGTTGTCCAGGCTGCGATAACCGGGGTGCAGGTTCGGTTCGTTTTCGAACACGTCCAGGCCGGCGGCGGCAAGGCGCCCACTTTTCAAGGCTGCGATCAGGGCTTCGTCCTCCACCACCGTGCCGCGGGCGGTGTTCACGACGATGGCGCCCGGCGGCAGGCGGTCGATGCGCGCCGCGTTCAGCCAGTGCTTGGTCTCCGCGGTGGCCGGAAAATGCAGCGACAGCACGTCGCTGACCGCCAGCAGGGCTTCCGGATCAGCATGGTAGGCCGCCCCCTCTTCCAGATCCGGCGGCAGGCGCTTGCGGTTGCTGTAATGAATGGCCATGCCGAAGGCCCGCGCGCGCCTGGCGACCGCCTGGCCGATTCGGCCCATGCCGATGATGCCAAGGCGCTTGCCCCCAATGTGGGTGCCGAGGAGTTGGGTCGGCGTCCAGCCGGTCCAGGCGCCGGCGCGGACCATCCGGTCCCCCTCCGACGCGCGCCGGGCGGCGCCCAGCATCAGCAGCAGCGCAATGTCCGCCGTGGCATCGGTCAGCACGTCCGGCGTGTTGGTGACGACAAGGCCGCGCGCCTCGGCCGCCTTGAGGTCGATGTGGTCGGTTCCGACGGAAAAGGTGGCCAGGATGCGCACGCTGTCCGGCAGGGCGGCGATGGTCCCGGCATCCAGCCGGTCGCCGGCCGAACACAGCACGGCCTGGGCGCCCTGCGCCCGCGCGACGATGTCCGCGCCCGACAGAGGCGTGTCCTCCGGGTTCAGCCGGGCGTCGAAGTCGCGCGCGGCGCGCGCCTCCACCGCGTCGGGCAGATGCCGGGTCACGACCAGCGTCGGCCGCGAAGCTTGGGCGTGGGTGCTCATGGACGTATTCTCCCGTTTCCGTTATTCGGGTCGTCGGGCCTTCCGCTCCGACACCGGAACACCCATAATCCAATCGTCGACACCAATCACCCGTGGATCTCACCTTGCAGAACCGCTGCCCTGCCGCCCGCCTCGCCCTCTGTGCGATCTTCGGTGCGTCCCTGGTGACCACCGCCTTCGTCGGAGGCTCCCTGGCCCGCCCGGCCGAGGCCGCTGCGGCGGACATCCTACCCCATCGGGCCGTCTACAAAATGTCTCTGCTGTCGGCGCGCAACAGCTCCAAGGTCAGCGACGTGCGCGGGCGCATGATGTTCGAGTGGGCGGACGCCTGCGACGGCTGGACGACGGAGCAGCGTTTCCAGTTGCGCTTCGTCTACGCCGAAGGCGACGAGATGGCCATGAACACGAACTACACGACCTGGGAGTCGAAGGACGGCCAGCGCTACCGGTTCAACGTGCGCAAGCTGGTCAACGGCGAGGTCGACGAGGAAGTGCGCGGCGAAGCCAAGCTGGACAAGGACGGCAGCGGTTCGGCCAGCTTCACCAAGCCGGAACCGCAGGAGATGGAGCTTCCCCCCAACTCCATGTTCCCGACCGCCCACACGCTGGCGATCCTGGAGCATGCCGGCGCCGGCGATAACTTCTTCAACCGGATCGTCTTCGACGGCGCGGACTCCGAGGGCGCGACCGAGGTGTCGACCGTCATCGGCAAGGCCGACGAGACGAAGCAGGAAGGCACCGACCCGCTGTTGCGGGGCAAGACCGTGTGGCCGGTCCGCATGGCCTTCTTCCCGCTGAAGAGCGACGCCGCCCAGCCGGAGTATGAAATGAGCCTGCGCCTGTTGCAGAACGGCGTGGCGGAATCCATGCAGATCGACTACGGCGACTTCACCGTGAACGCCGTGCTGGAAAAGCTGGAGGCGTTGCCGAAGTCCGGCTGCTGACCGGCCCTTGTGCGAGTGCTTTACACTCTCTTGATGAAGCGTCGCTAAAGTCTGCGCCGCGGGCTCCGACTTCCCACCATGCCAGCGCCCGCAGCGGCAGCACGAGAGGGTTCGCGATGAGCAAGAAGCAGGTCCTGGTCGGCCAGGTGTTCCAATCCGTCGGCCCGACCAACGGGCGGTGCTGGCGTGTGAAGGCCACCGTCACCGTGCTCGGGATCCCGCACGCGCAGGTCGTCAGCACGGAGGACGAAGGCGACGGCAAGACGTTGAGCTGCCATGTGCTGACCGACACCAGCTTCTACCGCCTGATCGCGTCGCCGCCTCCCGGCACCGCCGCCGCCTGACGCCACATCCAAAGGCGATCTCGCGCCCAAAGAAAAGCCCCCCGTCCGCAAGGATGGGGGGCTTTCGTCATGGTCCGGCGCCCTCATCCCCGCCTTCGCGGGGATGATACGGCCGGCGCATGAACGCTTCATGTTCGGCCGGCCGTATACCCCTTTCGCACGTTGCTACGCAACGTGCTGCCGGGTTTGAACCAAAGGCGTTTGATGGAAGCCATCAAACGCCTTTGGTATGAGGGGAACGCTGGTCAGTTCGTCAGCTTCGGCGCTTCCGGGGCGACCTTCGGCTTCGGCAGGTCGAGCTTCAGGTGCAGTTCGCGCAGGCGCGCGTTTTCGACCGGGGCCGGGGCCTGCATCAGCAGGTCTTCGGCGCGCTGGTTCAGCGGGAAGGCGATGACTTCGCGGATGTTCGGCTCGTCGGCCAGCAGCATCACGATGCGGTCGATGCCCGGGGCCGAGCCGCCGTGCGGCGGAGCGCCCAGCTTGAAGGCGCTGAGCATGCCACCGAAGCGGGCTTCCAGCTCCTCCGGCGGGTAGCCGGCGATCTCGAACGCCTTGTACATCAGCTCCGGCAAATGGTTCCGGATGGCGCCCGACGACAGCTCAACGCCGTTGCAGACGATGTCGTACTGGTAGGCCTTGATGTCCAGCGGGTTCATCGTGTTCAGCGCCTCCAGGCCGCCCTGCGGCATGGAGAACGGGTTGTGGCTGAAGATGACCTTGTTGGTCTCCTCGTCCAGCTCGTACATCGGGAAGTCGACGATCCAGCAGAAGCGGAAGGCGTTCTTCTCGATCAGGTCCAGCTCCTCGCCGATCTTGGTGCGGGCGAAGCCGGCCAGCTTGGCCGCCGGGCCGGGCTGGTCGCAGACGAAGAAGACGGCGTCGCCATCCTCCAGACCGACGACCTTGCGCAGTTCGGCCTGGGCGGCCTCCGGCACGAACTTGGCGATGGGGCCCTTGCCGCCCGTCGCCTCGAAGATGATGTAGCCGAGGCCCGGCGCGCCGAGACCGCGCGCCCAGTCGTTCAGCTTGTCGAAGAAGCTGCGCGGCTTGTCGGACACCTTCGGGGCGCGGACGGCGCGCACGACGCCGCCCTTCTCAAGCGTCTGCTTGAAGGCGCGGAATTCGACGTCGTCGCGCTTGAAGACGTCGGTCACGTCGGTGATGACCAGCGGGTTGCGCAGGTCCGGCTTGTCGTTGCCGTACTTCAGCATCGACTCAGCGAAGGTGATGCGGCGGAACGGCGGCTTGTCGATGGCCGGGGCCGTTTCGCGGCGGAACCCGCCGAACTCCTCGAAGATGCCGTGCAGCACCGGCTCGATCGCCGCGAAGACGTCTTCCTGGGTGACGTAGGACATCTCGAAGTCGAGCTGGTAGAACTCGCCCGGCGACCGGTCGGCGCGGGCGTCCTCGTCGCGGAAGCAGGGGGCGATCTGGAAGTAGCGATCGAAGCCGGCGACCATCAGCAACTGCTTGAACTGCTGCGGCGCCTGCGGCAGGGCGTAGAACTTGCCCGGATGGTTGCGGCTGGGCACCAGATAGTCGCGCGCGCCCTCCGGCGAGGAGGCCGTCAGAATCGGCGTCTGGAACTCGGTGAAGCCCTGCTCGATCATGCGGCGGCGGGCCGACGCGATCACGCGCGAGCGCAGCATGATGTTCTCGTGGATGCGCTCGCGGCGCAGATCCAGGAAGCGGTAGCGCAGACGCACGTCCTCGCCCGCGTCGGTGTCCTGGTTGACCTGCAGCGGGATCTGCTCCGCCTCGCCCTGCACCGACAGTTCGGCGATCTGCACCTCGATGCGCCCGGTCGGCAGGCGGTCGTTGATGGTCTCCGGCGTGCGC
>JAEZPL010000714.1 GCA_023413605.1 Pseudomonadota bacterium | reverse complement strand
GCCGCGCACCACGCGCCGTCCGTCGGCTTCATGCAACCCTGGAACTTCATCGTCGTCCGCGACCCGGCGGTGAAGGCGCGCGTGCACGCCGACTTCGCCCAAGCCAACGAGGAAGCCAAGGCGCAGTTCGAGGGCGAGCGGAAAGCGCTCTACAGTCGCCTGAAGCTGGAGGGCATCCGCGAGGCGCCCATCAACCTGTGCATCACCTGCGACCGGGAACGCTCCGGCCCCGTCGTGCTGGGCCGCACGCACATCCCGACGATGGACCTCTATTCCTGCGTCTGCGCGGTGCAGAACCTGTGGCTCGCCGCCCGCGCCGAGGGGTTGGGCGTCGGCTGGGTCAGCATCCTGCACGAGGACAAGCTCCGCGAGGCGCTGGGCATCCCGGAGCGGATCGTGCCCATCGCCTATCTGTGCCTGGGCTACGTCTCCCATTTCCACCAATCGCCGGAGCTGGAAAAGGCCGGCTGGCGCAACCGCCTGCCGCTGGAGGAACTGATCTTCCAGGACCGCTGGGGCGAGCGGAGGTGAGGGCAAGAAAAAAGGGCCGCGGAAAGCCGCGGCCCTGAGTCTAGGGAGGAAACGCCCCGAGAATGGGCTGGGCAAAGATATGATGCGGCGCACACAAACTGGTATTACCAATCCGGTATAGGTGCGGTGCAGCATTCGCATATGCCGCAAATTTGCTGTGATTTCGGGAGGATGTTGTCCTTTCCTCACGCCGCGGCGACGGTGGAGGACGGGTTTCGGCCGACGACGCGACCAACGGCGCGGTCAAGGGCGGCCCCCACCTCAGCCTCGTCCAGCGCCGGCCAGCGGGCGGCAAGATGCTGGTCCGGCCGGACCAGATGGACCGAGCCGGGGCGCCCGCCATGGCGGCGGCGCGCCAGACCGTCGCGGTCCACCAGCACCGCGACATCCCCGCCGAAGCCCGCGGCATCCGGGGCGATCACCAGTTCCCGCAGCCCTGCGGGATGGCGTTGCAGGCGCGCGAGAGCCGCGCGGTCCGGCAGGTCGGCTGGGCTGTCGGCAAAGACCAGCAGCGCGAAATCGTGCCCAAGCTCGTTCAGCAGCCAGCCCGGCAGGCCGTTGCGCTCCAAGATCGGGGCATCGGGGCAGACGGAGCCTGGGACCGCTCCGCCACCCTCCCACGCGAATTCATCGGCGGTCTGAAGGGTGCAGTCGTCCAGCGCGCAGGGCACCGACAGACGGCCGGAGTTCACCAGCCGCCGCGCGAAGGGCGCGTCGACAGCAAGGCTCAGCACCGCATCGCGAAACACCCGCGCGCCCGGCCCCTTGGGCGAGATGAAGTCGGTGGAACGGGTGGAATTGCGGATGTTCTCCTCACAGCCGCGGATCCGCTCCTCGTCGTAGCTGTCGAGCAGGCTTTCCGGTGCCGCCCCGCGCAGGACCAGCGCCAGCTTCCACACCAGATTGTCGGCGTCCTGGATGCCGCCGTTGCCACCCCGCGCGCCGAAGGGGCTGACCTGATGCGCGCTGTCCCCGACGAACAACACGCGGCCGTGCCGGAACCGGTCCAGCCGTCGGCACTGGAAGGTGTAGACGGACACCCATTCCAGGTCGAACCGCGCGTCCTCCCCCAGCATGGCGCGCAGGCGCGGGATGACGCGCTCCGGCCTTTTTTCCTCCTCCGGGTCTGCGCACCAGCCCAGTTGCAGGTCGATGCGGAAGACGTTGTCGGCCTGCCGGTGCAGCAAGGCGCTCTGGCCAGGGTGGAAGGGCGGGTCGAACCAGAACCACCGCTCCGTCGGGAAATCGGCTTTCATCCGGACATCGGCGATCAGGAATCGGTCCTCGAACACCTTCCCGGCGAATCCCAGGCCCATCATCTTGCGCACCGGGCTGCGCGCACCGTCGCAGGCCAGCACCCAGCCCGCCTCGACCGTGTAGCGGCCATCCGGCGTCTCGACCTCCAGCGTCACGCCATCGGGGGTCTGCGTCAGGCCGACGACGCGGTTCTTCCAGCGCAGTTCGACCGATGGCAACTCTGCGGCGCGCTCGATCAGGTATTCCTCGACGTAATATTGCTGGAGGTTGATGAAGGCCGGCATCTTGTGCCCGGCCTCCGGCAGCAGGTCGAACTGGTAGACCAGCCGGTCGCGGTGGAACAGCTTTCCCAGCTTCCAGGTGATTCCCTTGGCGACCATCCGGCCGGCGACGCCAAGCCGGTCGAAGATTTCCAGCGTGCGCTTGGACCAGCAGATGGCGCGGCTGCCGGTCGACACCGTGTCGTCCTCGTCCAGCAGCAGAACCGGGATGCCGTGCAGCCCGCAGTCGATGGCCGCGGCCAGCCCGACTGGCCCACCGCCGACGATGACCACCGGCCGGCGGACGGGCGTCTCCCCCCGGAGTTCGGGCGGGGTGCTGTAATGCAGGGGCAGGCTGCGGTGGGGCATGGCGGAACCCGATGCTGCGGTCTCTCCGCCCTACAGATTGTTGCACACGAAACCTATGGCAAGCGCTCGTTCCGGAAGCGGGACGATTTGTCATCCACCGGGACGCTTCTCCACCGACGCGCGAATGCGCATAATCCCCCGCCACCGCCCAGCGGCGGTGCGCGCCTGAATGTCGGGTAGA
Source organism: Pseudomonadota bacterium (assembly GCA_023413605.1). Classification (GTDB taxonomy): domain Bacteria; phylum Pseudomonadota; class Alphaproteobacteria; order Azospirillales; family Azospirillaceae; genus Azospirillum. The sequence goes on along the minus strand of JAEZPL010000714.1, from coordinate 211 downwards.
GGGGACGCTGCATGGGTCGGGGGAAGGGTTTGGCGGGTCTGTGGGTGACCCTTGCCCTGCTGCTGTCCGGATGGTGGATGCCCCATGCGCCGGCGTGGGCGGAGACGATCCTAGAACCGCCCCCCGAATCCGCCGGTCAGGTCACGCTGCTCTATGCCCACAGCACGACGGAGCTTGAGGAAAGCCAGGGGCGCGGCGGCATCGCCCGGCT
>JAEZPL010000711.1 GCA_023413605.1 Pseudomonadota bacterium | reverse complement strand
TGTATGGATCGGTCCGGGTATGGAAGGCGATTACCTCGTCTTTCAGGCCAAGGCCGCGCAGGATGAAGCAGACCGTCTGACGGGCGGCGGCTTCCGGGTCGTGCAGCGACGGGATCACGGGGGGCACCGGCAGGCGCACGGTGGCCAGCATCGCGCCCAGCATTTCCGTCAGCCAGAAGGCGTTGTCGGCCGCCACGGCCGTGGGCGCCAGATCGCCCGCCGCCTGCGCGGCGCGCAGAGACGCCACGAAGGAGGGCAGGAGGTGCTCCGACGCCCAGCGTGCGGCGAGGCGGGCGAACTCCCCGTCCTCCAGCAGGCTCATGAACAGCAGGCGGTGGCGCGGCAGCAGGTTGTCCGGGTCGCCCGGCACGTTCTGCACGTAATGCCGGACCACGGCGCGCACATAGGCGATGACCGCGGCGGTGCCGGGTTCCATCGCCAGAATCCCCGCCAGTTCCTCGTCCCCGTCCACGCAGGAGCGGAAGATCGCCTCGTACAGCGCGGCCTTGCTGGGGAAGTGCTTGAAGATCAGCGCTTCCGAGACGCCGGCCGCCTGGGCGATTTCCTTCGTCGTGGTGGCCGTGAATCCCTTGCGCGCGAACAGGGGAAGGGCCGCGTCGATGATCGCCGCGCGCCGCTCCGTGTTTCCGAGCCGTCGCATGATAACCCTAGTTCATAAGTGAGTACTAACTCACCTGCATGGGCAACCGTTATCACGGGTTGGGCAGGCTGTCCAGACGCACGACCTGTGGGTTTCATTCCCTCAGCCGAAGGTAGCGGGGCTGGCCGCAAAGACAACACAAAAGTATGAGAAAACGAGAAAATATATGTACAACAACGATATATGCGACCTTCAGTCGCAATTTTCCGGTTGCTTTCATGAGCACCAGAAACGGCAAAGGATATATACAGATCGAGCTAAGCTGTCGCCGGTGGCTGCTCTTTATGGGCGGCGGCCGGCTTGACGCCGACAACATTTTGGAACCTGCACCACTCCCGCCGAAGAACGCCTGTCCTTATTCAGCGCTTGTTCGGCGCTCAAGGAAAATCACGATGCCCGGATGTCCTGGCATACGCCTGTGTGGATCAAACGATCCGCACAAGAAATCCGCTGTCTGGTTCATTCGTTGCCCGGTCATTTGGAAACACTTTGCGCGCATGATGGAGAGAACAATGCGAATTCTGTGGAACACCGCCTTCGACATTCTCCTGGTGGCCGCCACTGCATTGTTCCTTGCCGCCACGGCGCAGGCCGGCGAGGCTCCGTCGCTGGAGCAGCTGAAGAAGGATTACCGCCGTCCGGCCGCCATCCCGTTTCCCGCCGACAACCCCTTTTCGGTGGAAAAGCTGCGCCTTGGCCAGCAGCTCTATTTCGATCCCCGCCTGTCCGGCTCCAACACCATGTCCTGCGCGACCTGCCACAACCCCGCCATGTCCTGGGGCGACGGGTTGGGCAAGGGCTTCGGCGCGGGGGGCACGCTGGGGCGACGCACGCCGACCATCCTGAACCTCGCCTGGGCTGACCTGCTGATGTGGGACGGCCGCAAGACCAGCCTGGAGGATCAGGCGCTGGGCCCTGTCGAGTCCGACATGGAGATGAACCAGAAGCTGACCGATCTGGTGCCGAAACTGTCCAGAATCGACGGGTATCGAACCGCCTTCGAAATGGCTTTCCCGGGTGAGGGCATCACGCTGGCGAACATCGCCAAGGCCATCGCGACCTACGAGCGGACGGTGGTGTCCGGCACCGCCCCGTTCGACCGCTGGATCGCCGGGGACGAGTCCGCCATCAGCGAGCCGGCCAAGCGCGGCTTCGCGCTGTTCAACGGCAAGGCCGAATGCCAGGCCTGCCACGGCGGCTGGAACCTTACCGACCACGGTTTCCACGACATCGGCCTGCCGGACGAGGACATCGGCCGCGGCCAGCACCTGCCGCTGCCGTCCATGCAGCACGCCTTCAAGACGCCGACCCTGCGCGACGTCGCGCGCCGCGCGCCCTACATGCACGACGGCTCTCTGGCCGACCTGAACGCGGTGGTGGAGCACTACAACAAGGGCGGCGTGCCCCGGCCGAGTCTGGCGGCGGAGATGAAGCCGCTGAACCTGACCGCGGAAGAGAAGGCAGACCTCGTCGCCTTCATGCTGACCCTGACCGGCGAGGCCGAACCGGTGCAGATGCCGACGCTGGCCATGCCGGCGCAAGCGCCGGGTCTATAGATGTTCGGCGCAAGCGCCGGGTCTTTGATTCTTGGGTGCCGGATCCGCAACGACCGGCGCCGCTCCTCACCGCACACCTCGAACATCGGGAACCCATCCCATGCGCACGCTGAAGACCGCAACCGCCTCCGCGCTCCTGGCCCTGTCCGCCCTGGTGGCCGGCACCGGCGCCGGCCATGCCGAAACCATCGTCGTCGACCAGACGGGCAAGAAGTTCTCCACGCCGGAGCTGACCATCAAGAAAGGCGACACGATCACGTTCGCCAACAAGGACCCGATCACCCACAACGTCTATTCGCAGTCGCCGGGCAACGCCTTCGACGTGAAGACGCAGAAGCCGGGTGAATCCACCGACGTCAAGTTCGACAACGTCGGCGATGTGGACGTCCAGTGCGCCATCCACCCCGGCATGAAGCTGCGCGTCCACGTTTCGAACTGAGGGAAAGAAGCCAGGAAACGTCGTCGATTTCGGGAGCGGCCATGTTTGCGCACCACAGCATCCGGGTGAAGCTGTACGGGGGCTTCATCGCCCTGCTGGCACTGTCCGGCGTCGCCGGCCTGTACGCGCTGTACAACGTCGTCACGACCGGGAAACTGGCCGTGGTCATGTACGACAACGTGCTGCAGACCAGCGATGCGACCCGATCCGCGCAGAGCGACTTCAGCGACATGCAGCGGCTCGTCGCGTTGGCCATGTCCAGCACGGCGTCCGGCGGATCGGTGCCGGAGGATGTGCGCGCGGGGTACGAGACCGCGCGCTCGACCCTGACGGACGACCTGGGCATCGCCGCGGCCCGCGCCCCCACCGCGGCCATGCGCGCGGGCACGGAACGCATCGCAACCCTGCTGAAGGACTGGGATCTCCGCGTGGCCCCGCTGTTCGCGGCCCAATCACCGGGCCAGCCATCGGGCAAGCAGCAGGTGCCGACCAAGGCCGACATCGACGCGCTGGCCACGGCCATCCGCGAAAAGATCGACATCAGCGTGGAGGACGCCAAGGCCCACGGCTTCGAGTTCGTGGAGGCCGGCCGCACCCAGATCGTGATGGCCCGCAACCTGACCATGGCGGTCGGATTCTGCGCCATCCTGCTGGGCATCGGCCTGGCGGTGCTGCTGGCCCGCGACATCCTGCGCGCGCTGGGCGAAGCCGTGTCCTTCGCCAGAACCATCGCGGCCGGGGACCTGTCGCAGCCGAAATCGACCGACCGCAACGACGAGTTGGGGCACCTGCTCAGGTCGCTGGAGCAGATGCGGCGCAGCCTGCACGACCAGCGCGAGCGCGAGGCGGCGCTGGCGCAACAGGCGGAGGAGGAGCGGCACAAGGCCCTGGAGAGCATGGCCGAGACGGTCGAGCGGGAGGCCACCCAGGCCGTCGCCAAGGTGACGCAGCACACCGGCAACATGATGAAGGACGCGGAGACCATGTCCAGCTCCGCCATGCGCGTCAGCGGCAACGCGCAGAGCGTGGCGGCGGCGGCTGACCAGGCGCTGGCGAATGCCCAGACCGTCGCCACCGCGACCGAGCGGCTGGCGGCCTCGATCGACGAGATCTCGACCCAGGTCGCGCATTCCCGCGCGGTGACCCAGCGGGCGGTGGAAACCGGCGACCGTGCCCGGAACACCATCCGGTCCCTGTCCGAATCCGTGGGGCGCATCGGCGAGGTGGTCACGCTGATCCAAAGCATCGCGGGCCAGACCAACCTGCTGGCGCTGAACGCAACCATCGAGGCCGCGCGGGCGGGTGAGTCCGGCAAGGGCTTCGCGGTCGTGGCCAGCGAGGTGAAGAACCTCGCCAACCAGACCGCCCGCTCGACCGAGGAGATCTCCCGCCAGATCGCCGAAATCCAGGGCGCCACCGGCGGTGCCGTGGAGGCGGTTGAGGAGATCGGCAACACCATCGTGGACATCGACCGCATCTCCAACACCATTGCCGCCGCGATGCAGGAGCAGGCGGCGGCCACGCGGGACATCAACCAGAGCGTCGCCGAGACCTCGCACGCCGCGCAGGAGGTGTCGGCCCGCATCGCCGCCGTGTCGCAGGACGCCGACCTGACGGGCCAGCAGGCCAACCATGTCAGTTCCGGCTCGACCGAGGTGGCCGGCAGCGTCGAAAACCTGCGTCACATGCTGGTGCGCGTCGTGCGCACCTCCACCAGCGAGGCGAACCGGCGCACCAAGCCGCGCTACCGCCTCGACACGCCCTGCACCGTCACGGTCAATGGGCAGCGGCGCAGCGCGACGGCGGAAAACCTGTCGGCCGGGGGCGCGATGATCGCCGGGCTGTCCGATGTTTCCCCCGGCGACGCCGGAATGATCGTGCTGGAGCGGTTCGGCGCCGAACTGCCCTTCGTGGTGCGCTGCACCGCGAACGAGCGGGTCCACATCAAGTTCGACGCCGGCGCCCGCGGGATGCCGGCCTATCTGGCCGCCTTCGAACAGGCGGTCGCGACATTGACGCCGATCGACACGGCCGCGTAACGATCACCTTCGTTCCGTATCGGGGCGTTCCGTATCGGGGCGTTCCGTATCGGGGCAGAGGCAGCAGGGATCCAGGCACAGCTCGCCGACCAGGGCGCGGAACCACTCGATGGCCGGGTGGTTCCCCAGCCCCGGGTGCCAGATGATCTGCATGGGGGCCACCGGCACCAACACCGGCAGTTCCTTCAGCACCAGCCCGAAGGACTCCTGATAGCGGCGCAGCATCGTGCCGGGAGAGGTCAGCAGCAGGTCCGACTGGGCGGCGATGCCGAAGGCGACCAGGAACTGGTTCACCGTCAGCACGACGTTGCGGTGGCAGCCCTGGCGGTGCAGCGCGTCGTCCACCGGCGAATGGGTGTCGCCGGTCAGGGTGATCAGCATATGCTCCGCCGCGCAGAAGTCTTCCAGCGTCAGCGGCTTGTCGGCCAGCGGGTGATCCTTGCGCATGGCGACCATGAAGCGGTCCTTGAACAACTCCTGCCGGCCGTAGGTCTCCTCCAGGTCCAGGCGGGCGGCGAAGACCACGTCCACGTCGCCATTGTCCAGCCGTTCCGTCACGTTCAGCCGGGTCAGGGGCAGCGTGTAGAGCTTCGCGTTCGGCGCGTCGCGTCGCATCCGCTGGATGATCCGCTGCAGCATCAGCGCGGAGAAATGCTCCGCCATGCCGGCGCGGAAGATGCGGGTGGTGGTGGCCGGGTTGAAGTCCTGCGGGTCGAGCGCCTGTTCCAGCCGTTGCAGGCTTTCGCGGATCGGCAGGGCCAGTTCCAGCGCGCGCGGGGTGGGGCGCATGCCGTCCGGGCCGCGCAGGAACAGCTCGTCCTTCACGGTCAGGCGCAGGCGGTTCAGTGCGTTGCTGACCGCCGGTTGCGTCATGCCCAGCCGGCTGGCGGCCCGGGTCACGTTGCGCTCCGCCATCACCGCGTCAAAGACGAGCAACAGGTTCAGATCGACACCAGCTAAATTCATAGGGTGAATAATGCCAATATGATATATTGATTTCAACAATCGCTTCGTCGGGCGTACTGTGTGTGCGTTGCGAATGCCCTGCTGGCAACGCATCTCCCGAACGAACCTTCGATGCTCCTCCACTGTCGCCGCCGGATGCCCCCACCCGGCGGCGTTCTTATGTGTCTTTGCCGCACCAGGGACACATTCAGAAGCCAAATGTCCCCAATACGGCATATCAATTTCACATATGCCCCAAGGCGCACTAAGTGTTTTGGTGTCGGTGTCACAAAGGGGAGTTGCGCAGGATGGCGTGCGAGGTGTGTGGACGGGCTGGGCAGGAGGCGTTGCGGCGCACTGCCTCGGGACTTCCGACGCTCGGCCTCGGGCTTTCCTCGGCATCCGACGCCGCCGCACTGGCCCAACGGGCGGAGGAGGCCGGCTTTGCGGCCGTCTGGGTTCCCTCCGGCGCTCTGGCGGATGTGGCGGCCAAGGTGGCGAAGGCCACCGGCCGGATCGCCATCGTCGCCATCGTGGACGTCAGCCTGTCGCCCGACGCCGAACCGGCCCTGCCGGCCCCGGCGGAATTGGCCGGCCGGCTGGCCTACGCGGTGCGCTTCACCGACCCGCCGCTGACCGCGCGCCTGTCGGCGCGGGCCTGCCGCCGGGCCGGGGCGGCGGCGATGCGCAAGGTCCACAGCCTCGCGGCCAAGGCGGACACGCCGGTGCTCATCCAGGGCTCCTGCCACGAAAGCCTGGAGTGGATCGCCGAGCGGGCGGAGGCCTGGGCCTACGACCGGGCGCGGCTGGCCTGCGTGCCGACGCTGCTCACCGAATGGCGCCGGGTGGCCGGGGACAAGCCCTTCATCCAGATGCTGGCCGAAGGGCCGGGCCTGGACGACCGGGTGGACGCCCTGGTGCGCGACGGGGTGGACCACATCGTGGTCATGATGTCCGGCGGCACCGGCTCGCCGGGGCTGTGGCGCCTGCCCGGCAAGCTGGAAGCGTCGGAGAACGCGGCCTTTTGATCGGCGGGATTTATCAATATTTCCGGCCGTGATAACGCACATACAAACTATCAATTTCCCAAATTTATGAAGCCGGCATAGCTTGCTCGCAGACGCACCGCTTCCCGACACACCGTCGGCCGACAAGCGGGCGCACTTCCAAACGCTGGAGTAAGCTATGAAGACCCGTAATGCGCTGGTC
>JAEZPL010000556.1 GCA_023413605.1 Pseudomonadota bacterium | reverse complement strand
AGACAGGTCTGACGCGGGCATAACCGGCGCGGGCAAGTCTGAGGATCAGGGTATGTCCAGGGGCGATGCGCTCCTCTTTCGAAAGACGAAATAGAGCCTCCGGAAGGACACTTGCGGTCGTAGGCCGTGGGTGAGAGGCTTTTGGTGCATGCTGGCGTATGCTCAGACACACAAAGCAATAGAATACAGATGAGGTTGCACCAACGGTTTGTGTCACGCCTGAACGCTGTTTTCAGCCTTGCGCGGGAGAGGCAGGCTGTATTCCTTCTGGATGTTTTCCAGGACAACATCGCAGTCCTGAGTGGCGATGGCACGATCATCCGAGTGAACCGCGCTTGGCGGAATTTCGCGCAGGAACACAGCCTTCGCGGAACCAGCGCAGGCGTCGGTATGAATTACCTTGATGTCTGTACCCGAGCAGCCGTCAGGGGCGATGCGCAGGCGGCGGAGGCCGCGGCTGGCATCCGCGCCGTGCTGGAAGGGCGGCAGACCTCCTTCCACATGACCTATCCCTGCCACGGCGCGCACCGGCAACGCTGGTTCATCCTGTATGCGTCGGCGGTGACCGGTCCCGGCCGGGCGCGGGCCATCATCCGGCACGCCGATACCACCGACCTTGTGCTCGCCGCGGCGGAGCAGGAACGGGCGCGCGCCGCGGCCGTCACGGCGGAGGATGCCAGCACCGCGAAGTCCCAATTCCTGGCGATGGCCAGCCACGACCTTCGCCAGCCGATGATGGCCCTGCGCCTGTTCCTGGAGGTGCTGAACCGCCGCGTGACCGACGCTCAGCTGCGCCCGGTGCTCGTCAAGGCGAACGAGACGCTGTCGGCGCTGAGCGACCTGTTCGAGGCTCTCCTCGACCTTTCGCAGCTGGAGACCGGGAAACGCCCGGTGCAGGCGATGCCCATCGCGGTGGGCGAACTGCTGGATCGGCTGCGCGACGAGTTCGAGGTGATGGCCGGCGACAAGGGACTGTCCTTCCGCATGGTGCCGTGCCGGCGGGCCATCCACGGCGATCCCGTGCTGCTGGAGCGCATTCTGCGGAATTTCATCGCCAACGCGATCCGCTACACCGACCGCGGCGGCTTGCTGATCGGTTGCCGGCGGGTCGGGGCCCGGCTGCGGATCGACGTGATCGACACCGGCGTCGGCATCCCGCCGGATCAGAAGGCGCTGATTTTCCACGAGGCATACCGGGGAGCCGGAGCCGGGTACGGCCATGATCACGGCTATGGCCTGGGCCTGGCCATCGTGCAGAGGGCCGCGAACCTGATGGAGGTGCCGGTCGAGGTGTCCTCCACGCCCGGCAAGGGGTCGCGCTTCTCCATCCTGCTGCCGGCCGCCGACGGGGCGGACCTGCCCGACCTGCCGACGCCGGCCGCCCGGACGCGACGGCGGGGCGAGCACCGATGCCTTGCCGTGGTGGTCGAGGACGACCCGATGGTGGCTCTGGCCGTCCGCCTGTTCCTGGAGGAGGACGGGTGCACCGTGCTGGCCGCCTCCGACGTGGAGGACGCGCTGCGTCAGGCCGAGGCGGCGCCCATTCTGCCGGACGTCATCATCGCCAACTACCGGCTGGGGCCGGGCGGCGACGGCATCCAGGCCATCGACCGGCTGCGCGCGGCCCTGGGCTCGGACATTCCGGCCTGGCTGATCACCGGCGACGTGTCCACCGAACTCTATCGCCTCGCCCGCGCCCACCGCGTGGGCTATCTGCGCAAGCCCGTCCGGCCGGAGGAAATCCAGGCCTGCATCCTGGCGTGCGACCGCAACCGCTGCCAGCCCCACGACGAGGCGCGCCGGCACATCGGCTGATCAGCGCCTTACCCGACGGCCTGTCCCGCATACGGCGCCACCTCAGGCCCGAACAGGCGCTCCAGAAGGATCGTCGGCAGTTCATACTGGGGCAGGCACAGGCTGGTGCTTCGGGGATGCAGGGTGTGCAGGCACAGCCCGTCGGCATCCGGGAAGGCGGTGAAGCGGAATCGCTCGCGCACCGCCTTCATGAAGGGCGCGTCCTCGCAGGCGTTGACGGGCGGGAACCGCACCGCCTCCCACACGGACCGCCGGTAGGCGTAGGAAAAGCCGTAGCCGATCAGGTTGTCGTCGGCGGACGGCGTGTCCGGCGCGTCCACATAGGCGCGCACGGTGCGGCCCCAGCGGTGGTGCGCGCCGCCGCGCGCGGTGTCCCAATAGCCGAAGGCGCCGTGCACGGCGCTGTGCAGGAACCAGCCCGACAGCTTCACCGCGTCGAATCCCTGCTGAAGCTGGCCGACCATCCGCTCCACATAGGTGGGGGCGTAGAAGTCGTCGTCGTCGAAATGGACGATGATGTCGCCCCGCGCATGCTCGGCCAGGATGTTGCGCTTCTCCCCGATGGCATAGCGGCTTGCCGAATAGAAATACTTCAGGCGCGGGTTGGCGCGCGGCTGAAGGTAGGGGGACGGGCGCGGGCTGTCGTCGAAGACCAGCCATTCGATCTCCGGCCAGGTCTGGGCCGTCACGCAGGCGTGGCACAGGGGCAGGAAATCCTCCCGCCCCCAGCTGGGCGTGATGATGCTGACGAGCGGCCGGTCGGCCATGGATCCTCCTTCGGCGCATCGCCACGCTGCTGGAACCTGGGTCGCACGGACTTTTGGGCCGCATGGACTTGCTCCGGGCGCGCGTGTAGACAGGCGGCATGGTCACAGTTCGGGATGCCCTGGCCGCCGCGATCGGCCACCATCAGGCTGGCCGGCTCGACGAGGCCCGGCCGCTGTATCTTAGCATTCTCCGCAGCCTGCCGGGCCACCCCGACGCGCTTCATCTGCTGGGCGTCCTGGAAAGCCAGCAGGGCCGGCCGCAACGGGCGGTGCCGCTGCTGCGCCGCGCCGTGGCGCTGCTGCCCGCCGACGGGGACTACACCGCCAGTCTGGCGCAGGCGCTGCGCGCGTCGGGCGACCGGGTGGGGGCGGTGCGCGCCTTTGCCCACGCGCTGGCGCTGGACCCGGCGCAGGTGCAGGCGGCCTACAACCTCGGCAATCTTCTGCTGACTGATGGCGATGCGGAAGGTGCCGCAGCGCGCTACCGGCAGGCGCTGGCGCGCAATCCCGGCTTTCCGGAGGCCTGGAACAACCTGGGCACCGCGCTTCTGGCGCTTGGGAACCCGGCCGAGGCGGCAGCGGCCTTCGCGCAGGCGCTGGCCCGCCGGCCGGAGGACGCGGAGGCCCGCGTCAACCGCGCCAACGCCCTGGCCGCACTGGGCGACCACGTGGCCGCGGCGCGGCTGCGCCGGCAGGCGGTGGCGCTGGCCCCGGCC
>JAEZPL010000422.1 GCA_023413605.1 Pseudomonadota bacterium | reverse complement strand
GATCTACATGGGCTGGTTCACCCCGACGGAGGTGTCGGCGCTGGCCGCCGTCTACGCGGTGGTGCTGGTCACGCTGGTCTACCGCACGGCCAACCTTGCCGCGGTGTGGGAAACGGCGCGGGAATCGGTGCTCCAGACCGTGATGATCTACGGCGTCCTGCTGGGGTCGGGCCTGCTGACGGCGGTGCTGACGCGCCTCGGCCTCGCCGCCGAACTGACGGACATGCTGAAGGAGGCGCAGGTCTCCCCGTTCGAGTTCCTGCTGGTGGTCAACCTGATGCTGATCGTCATCGGCATGTTCCTGGACGGCGTGTCGATGATCGTTCTGCTCGCCCCGATCCTGTTCCCGATGGCGCAGGCGGTGGGCGTCGACCTCGTCCACTTCGCCGTCATCATGACCGCGCTGGTGGAGGTGGCGACCCTCACGCCGCCGGTCGGCCTGAACCTGTTCGTGATGAGCCGCATCACCAAGCTGCCGCTGCACGCCATCGTCAAGGGCGTGCTGCCCTTCTACGCCATGCGGGTGGTGGCGCTGGTCGTCATCAACGCCTTCCCGGCGCTGTCGCTCGTGCTGCTGAAATAGACAGGACACGCGCCCCACTGCGGTTGCAACAGGGCGCGGCCTCGTCCATCTTCCGGCATCATGGGGGGCGGCATGTCGGAAACGGACGGCGTGAAGGACAACGAAAAGGACGCGGAGGCAACCAATCCGGCGGAGCGGGCGGAAACCCCGCTCTACCAGGAGATCGTCCGCGCCCTGCTGGAGGAAATCGACGCCGGCGCCTACGCCGTCGGCGACCGCCTGCCGACGGAGCAGGAACTCTGCGCCCGCTTCGCCGTCAGCCGCCACACGGTGCGGGAGGCGCTGCGCCGCCTTCAGGAAATGGGCTACATCCTCCGCCGCCAGGGCTCCGGCTCGGTGCTGGCGGCGCGGCGGGCGGGCGGACGGTTCGTCAACTCCATCAGCTCGCTCGACGAGCTGGTGCAATACGCGACCTCCACCCGGCTGGAGATCCTGTCCGTCGACCGCATCATCGTGGAGGAGGAGCTTGCCGCCCGCCTCGGCTGCCGGCCCGAGACGCAATGGTTCCGCATCAGCGCCCTGCGCCGTACCAAGGAAACGTCGGAGCCCTTCTCCTACGTCGAGGTCTACATCGACGTGGCCTACGCCGAGGTCGTGCGCAACCTGGACGTGGTCCAGTACGCCATCTACACGGTGCTGGAGCAGCGCTACGGCGTCCGCATCGCCGAGGTGATGCAGGACATCGAGGCCGCACCCGCCGGCCTCAACGTCGCCTCGCGCCTGCACATCCCGCCGCAATCCCCCATCCTGGCGATCACGCGCCGCTATTTCACCGATGACGGGCGGCTGGTGGAAATCGCCGTCAACACCCATCCCGGCGCCGATTTCCGCTACACCATGACCCTCCACCGCCGCTGATCCTCGCGGCGAGGCTTTCACACATCCCGGCAACCGACCCGGCGGGCGCCGCCGCGTCACCGGCACGCGCGACGGCCCTCAGCCGGTCGGCCAGCGCACGCTCCCGCGCGCAGGCCTCCTCGCACAGCGCCCGCATCTCCGCGATGCTCGGCCGCCATTTCTTCGTCCGGCGCCATGTCCGCGCCGCGTGGTCGATGGCCCAGGCCGGGAATTCCCCCAGATCCTCGACCCAGTCCATGGCGATCAGCTGCTCCACGTCGGGCGTGTGGTTTTTCGCGGGGTAATGGGACAGCAGCGCCAGGATACGGCCCAGCAGATGGCTCGGGTCGGCCGGCGCAAGGATGAAGCGCTCCATCTCGTCCAGCGCGCGTTGCGCCATGGCGGACTCCCGGCCGGTCAGATCGGGCGGCGGCAGCCACGTTTCCGAGAGGCCGTCGAAGGCATCGTTGCTGAAGCGCGGACGCCGTTCGACGCGACCGGACTTCAGGATCTCCCGGAGCGGCTGCGGAAACGCGGCGGCAAGCATCCGGCAGCGGTCTTGGGATGGCATGGCCGGATCGAAGGGCAACGGCGAACGATCGGGTAACGGCATGACGGCGGCGGTCATGGAAACTCCTTCACGAACGGGCGTCGGATCGCGCGCCCTGGAACCGGGCGGCCACGGCCATCCAGGCGTTCACGCGCTGCTCGGCCACGGTCTCCCGGCTTCGTTCGGCGGCAGGCACCGCGTTTCCGGAGGTAGGACCGTCCTTTGGCTTCGACGCCTTGTTCGACGCCCGATTTGCGGCCCTGTTCGCGGGCTTTTCGGCGGCGATGTCCTGAATCAGCCAAGCCCGCCATGCGGCCCCGATGTTCCGGTACCGGTATCCATGCGCCTGACAGCGCAAAACGAAGCCTTCGACATGCCGGGCAAGGTCCACGGTGCCGAACCGCCCGCCCGCCCAGGCAAGGTCGTCGGCATCCGGCATCCAATCCGCAGGCACGTCGAGCGCCGGTCCGCGCCCGCCCGAAGCGAGCGAGTCCGGAGTCTGTTCGGAATCGAGCTGTTCCTGACTCGGCGCTGGACAGGGGGCGTCCGCCGGAGAGTCATCCCTGTTCAAGGCTCTGCCCATGGTCCTGTTCGGGGTATGGACGGCGGTCTTCGGGCGGCTGGACCGGGCCGGTTCCGCGACGATTTCCGCCGTAACCTCTGCGGTCGCGGCCCCATCCCGGACGAAGCGCAGGCGGTACAGGCAGGAGAGGCGGGCGCCGTCGCGTCCGCGGCGGTGCTCGATGGTCACGAGGCCGATGTCGCTGAGACCCTGGAGGATCCGGTTGATGGTCGGCCGCGAGCGCTTCAGCTTTCCGGCCAACGTCGACTGCGACGGCCAGCACAGGCCGTTTTCGTCGGCAAAGGTCGCGAGCGCGGCCAGAACGGCGAAGCCGTCGGCATCCAGGTCCGGATGTTCCAGCCACCAGGCCGGAATCCGGCCCCAGCGCCCGGTGTCCGGATGGACGATGCCGCCTGTGGTGGCGGCGGTTGTGGTTTGCATCAGTGCGTTCTCCGCAAGCGATGGTGCCGGCGTCGGGCCGGCGGACTTGCGGATCAGGATTCCGCCGGGAAGGGCGGGCGTCGAATCGCGGGCAAATGGGACCGAGTCCATTGTGTCCCGTTTGCCCGCGTCTCTGTCCCGTTTGCCCGCCCAACGGTCGGGAATGCCCGCGTCTCGGTCCCGGATGCTCGCGGATCGGCGACGAATCGGATCCGATCACGAATGCTCGCGCATATGTCCCGTTTGCCCGCGCTTCGCCGGACATGTCGGGTGGTGCTGTGGAAGAGACTCTGCGTCCAAATGCGATAACCCAGCGCGCGGCCGGCGTCGAACTTGCTTTGTTCCCGTTCCTTAAATACCATCTTTCCCATCAACGCCCGCAGTGCGTCTTCACCACCCGCGTTCATCTCCCTCGCAACACATCCCTTTCGTGTGTTGCACGGTGTTGCATTGGTTAACACGGGGCTGTTGCCGCGGATGCACAACGAACGCACACCCACAAGGCGCGGCAACGCGCTGTTCCGGCACGGAAATCCGGCCTTCAGGCCCATTGTGCACAGCAAGCTCGCTGCACAATCCGCACAATGATGCACAATGGCGGTTCGGGGGCGGTTCGGGGGCGGTTCGGGCCGGCCATCGGCATGTGTCCCATTTGCCCGCGTTTCGGAGAGAGCGGGAATCGCTCAGGCCCTATAGGGACACCGCGGCGGGCTGTCCCATTTGCTCGCGCTTTAAAGCGGATCGTGATCCGCTTTGGACCGCGACCGCGGTCCCGGCCTCTCGCGGGAACTTCGTTCCCGCTGGCGGCAGGCGGATGCCAAAGGCATCCGCTGAGAGCCGCGCGTGTGGTCGAAGCCCGGCCGGCTCATGAGGCCATATGAATCGAAAGCGAATGGAAATTCGCTTTAGGGGGCGGGCCGAGGCAAAGGCCCCGTGTCCCGCTTGCCCGCGCATCGGTGGAGGTGGTGGTGGTGGCGGTGGGACTCGCGGTTCCTGTGTCCCGAATGCTCGCGTTTCGGCGCTCCGGCGAATCGGATGCGCGGCGGAACGGCTGTGGCCCAAACGCTCGCGGGAAGGGAGGGACTGTCCCGTTTGCTCGCGTTTCCTGGGGGAGGTGTCGGCCCGCGTTTTGTATCCCGTTTGCCCGCGGTTCGAGGTCCGGAACCGGGGCCGATTCGGGGGCAAGGGCATGGATCCAGCTTGGGCTGCACCGGTCGCACGTCTTCGGAGTCGGCCCGGCCCCGCTCCGGATCCCGACGAAGCGCGGGCAAACGGGACACAGGCGCGGGCATTTCCGACCGATGCGCGAGCAAACGGGACACACGCGTTCGGGGGGATTCGGTCCGGCCGGTTGCGTCGCCCGGCCCCCGGCCCCTATCGTGTCGAAGGGTTAGGAGGGTGAGCATGAGCAAGGCGAACGCGGTCCAGCTGACGCTGTTCGAGATGGAGGACCGGAGCCAATCGCACATGATTGCGCTCTACGACACGGCGCCGCGCTTCGTGTTCGTGTCCAAGGGGCGGAGCAGCGAGCCGGACCTGCCCGGCGCCAACACCTTCGTCCAGTCCGTGCACAAGGAGTTTCCGTTCAAGGACTCCATGTTCACGCTGACGCTTCAACCCGCCCGCATCTACCGCCCCGCCAAGCCCGCTCCCGGCGAGGAAACGGCCGAAAAGAAGATGGTCGAGTACGAGGTGTTTCCCTCGGAGCGCGAGCAGATCGTGGAGCAGGTGGTGCGGCGCCTCGCCATGGACCGCTCGCGCCTGTCGCTGATGGGCGACAAGCAGGACCGCGTCCGCGTCCATTTCTCGCTGTACGAGATCCGGCGGGAACTGCGCGCCGTCAACCGGACCATGGACGTCGCGGAAATCCGCGAGGCGCTGGAAATCCTGGCGCGCACCCGCATGATCATCAGCAAGGTGCCGGAGGGCGGGCGCAAGACCGCGCGGCCGGTGCTGGAATCGTCGGTCTTCCCGACCCTCTACATCCGGCCGCGCACCGGCGAGGCCGTGGACGGCGACGAGGACGACACCTACATCGAATTCAACGCGCTGGTGGCCTCGGCCATCCGCAACCTCGAATTCAAGCCGGTCTCCTACCAGTGGATGATGCGGCTGAAGAGTCCGGTGGCGCGCTGGCTTTACAACCGGCTGTCGATCGAATACGGCGACCTCGACACCAGCCGGTCGGTCGCGGGCCAGACCGTCATCCCGGCGATGACCCTGTCCGCCGACGAGATCATCAACAACAGCGGCATGAACGAGTGGAGCCGGCGCCGGGACACCCTGCGGACCGTATCCTCGGCCGTGGATTCGCTGGTCGAGGAAGGCATCCTCGATCACGTCGAGAAGGTCGTGTCCAAGAACGGGCGGCGGATCGACGATATTGAATATGTGATGATGCCCAGCCGCCAGTTCCTGGAGCAGGTGCGGCGCGGCAACGCCGTGCAGGAGGCGAACGCCGCCACCTACAAGGCCATTGCCGGCAGCGACGAGAGCCCGAAAGGCTTCCTGCCGATTTCCCCCGCCCAGACCATGGAGGTCCGGCGGCGGCGCGCCAACCTGCTGCCCAAGGCAGCCAACGAGTAAAAAAACCTTCGGCGGCGGTCCATGGAACCGCCGCCGAAGGGCCGAAAGCATCAGGACGCTGGCCGGATCAGAACGGCTGTTGCAGGATCCCGATCAGCCCCTTCACGCCCGCGACGTAGTTGCCCAGCCGCAGGTTCTCGTCGTTGCTGTGCTGGTTGTTGTCGGCGTTGACCAGCGGCACGATGACGAAGGGCACCTTCAGCGCCTCCACCGCGGCTCCGGTCGGCACCGTTCCGCCCATCATGCGGATGCGCACCGGCTCCTCGCCGTAGGTGTCCTTGAAGGCGCGGTACAGCCACTCGCCGACCGGAGACTGCATGTCCGTCCGCGCCGCCGAGCTGGAGGCGGACACGTCGTCGGACGCGACGGCGGCGATCTTGTCGTACTTGGCCCGCTCCTCGTCCGTCGGGGTGCCCTGCACCAGATGGTAGCCCTGCGCCTCGATGTGCTTCTTCAGCAGGCCGATGAGGTGGGCCGGGGGAGTCTCGGGGACGGTGCGGAGGTCGATTTCCGCGACGGCCGTTTCCGGGATGATCGTGCGGGCCTTCGGCCCGACGTCGCCGGATGCCATGCCGCGGACGTTCAGCGACGGGTATTGCAGGGCTTCCTGGTAGTTCTTGCCGACCTTTTCGGCCTGCGCGATGCCCAGGCGCTTGCGCAGCGCGGCCTCGTCGTCGGGGACGGCGGCCATGATCTTTTCCGCCGCCGCGTCGATCTTGACGGAGTCGTAGTAGCCGGGGATGGTGACCCGCCCGGTCTCGTCCTTCATCGACGCCAGCAGCTGGGACAGGCGCTGCGCCGGGTTGGCCGCGTAGTTGCCGAAATGGCCGCTGTGCAGGCCTTGCTTGGCCCCGAACACGGTGACGGTGACCAGCGCCACGCCGCGGTTGCCGAACACCAGCGTCGGCTTGTTGGTCTGGTGCATGGGGCCGTCCAGCACCAGCAGGGCGTCGGACTTCAGCAGGTCCGCGTTCTGGTCGATGACCGCGCCCAGGCTGGGCGAGCCCTTTTCCTCTTCGGAGTCCAGGATGACCTTGACGTTGACGCTGGGCTTTCGTCCCTGCTCGTTCAGGGCGTCGATGGCCGCCAGCAGCATCATGATCGGCCCCTTGTCGTCCGACGAGGAGCGCGCGAACAGACGCCAGTCCGGATCGACCTGATCGCCGTAGAGCTTCTCAAGCGGGATCGCCTCCCACTCGCCCTTGGCGTTCTTCTGCTTCAGGGTCGCTTCCCAGGGGCTTTTCTGCTGCCACTGCTGCGGGTTGACCGACTGCCCGTCCAGGTGCGCGTAGAACAGAACCGTCTTCTTGGCCGGATCGTGGCCGGGCAGTTCCGCGTACAGCATGGGCTTGCCGTTGTTCGGCAGCTGCCGCGTCTGGAAGCCGCGCTTCTTGAACGCCTGTTCCAGCCGGTCCGTGTTCTTCTGGATGTCGGCCGGAACGACGGAGTCGTTGGGGAGCGCCAGAAGCTCCACGAATTCCTTGTAGCTCGCCGAAGCGTGCTTCGCCGCCAGCGCGTCCGTGGACGGCGACGCCGCACCCGCCTGCAGCGGCCAGAGCATGCAGGCGCCGAGCGCCAGGATGCACGTCAGGGATTTTCTTTGTTGTTCCACCATGTCTCTCCCTCCTTGGGGGCGCGCATCATACGTATGCGTACGACGAAATGGCATCCGCAAGTTGGAGGGAGTGCAGATTTGGAGAGTGTCAGCCGGCCTGGAGCAGCTTGCGGATGGCATTGACCAGCGGCTTCATGTGGAAGGTGCTTTCCGGGGACACGGCGACCCGCGCGCCGACAGCCTCCACCGCCTCCGCCACGACGGGGCCGACGGCGGCGATGCGCGTGCGGGTGAGACCCTGGCGGAACTCCTCCTCCAGCCCGCGCGCCTTGGCGACGTCCTGCAACCGGCGGACCTGGGGAGAGCTGGTGAAGGCGACGAAATCGACCCGTCCGTCCGCCATCTCCCGGATCGCCGCCTCGACCTGGGCGGTTTCCGCGTCGGAGGCGTAGCGGTAGGGCAGCACCGCGTCGGGAACGGCGCCCGCGGAGCGGATGGCGTCCAGAAGCACCGTGTTCGGGTTGTCGGGGTAGAGCTGGACGCCCACGGTCCGGCCGCCGAGGGCCAGCGCGGACAGCGCGGTGATCACGCCGTCGGTCGTCGGGACGGGGGCCGCGACCTGCGCCGACAGCCCGAGTTCCCGCAGGGCGCGCACCGGCTTCGGCCCGCGCGTGATGGTGCGCAGGCGTCCGATGGCCTCCACCACCGCCGCGTCCAGGCCGATGCGCCGGGCGATGGGCATCAGGCGGCGCAACCCTTCCCCCGTCAGCAGGATCAGGTCGTCGAAACGGCCCTCGGCGAGCCGGCGGAGCCAGGCTTCCACCGGCGCCGGATCCTCGACGTCGCGCATGGCGACCAGCGGGCAGCGCAGCGTCTCCGCCCCCTGCGCTTCCAGCATGGAGGCGAACAGGTCGAGTTCCCGGCTTTCCGGCACCAGGATGCGGCGCCCGGCAAGATCAGCAGCCATGATCCCCTCTTCGTCATCGATGGACCGGGTGGCCGGTCGGTGTCGCGTCAACGCCGTAAACAGGTGCCGCAAACAGGGTGCGCGCGCAATGTTCCCGGTGGACGTGCGAACCGTCAGCCTTGCCGGGACCCTTGCCGTGGGCGTGGTCCCGCTCCATTCTCCGCTGTTGTGACAAACACGAGTGCGGCGCCCGATGATAGGCCTTCGTTCCGCGGTTCTGACGGTTTTGGCGATGCTGGGTTCGGCGGCTCTGGCCGCCTGCGTGAACGAGGGCGTGACGGCCAGCGCCCCGTCGTCCATGTACACGCCAAGCGAGGTCGTGTACGCCGCGTCCGACCGCGACCTGCGCGTGGTCGTCCTCGGCAACCCGTTCGGCATGGATCCGCAGGCCTTCGGCCGGTTGGTGACGGACAACATGCAGGGCCGGATCATGGGCGTGCGGACCCATTTCACGACCACGCCGAACCAGTCGGCCCGGCCGGACTACAGCGTGGTGTTCGCCTTCAACCCAGCGGAGACGACGCTCAGTTCCGCCCTCTGCACCGGGCAACCGATCCCGACCAAGCCGCCGGGGATGCCTCCGGGCGGGCCGATCACGGTGCAGGGGGCCTTTTGCCGCGGCACCGGATTCCTCGGCTTGATCGGCCAGCAGGGTTTCCTCGGCATTCTCGGGGGCGGTGCCCTGACCACGGCCAGCGGCTGGCTCGACCATCCCAAGGGACCGGACGACCCGGCCTTCCGCGCGCTGGTCGGCGACATGACCTTCGCCCTGTTCCCATCCTCGCAGGACACGAGCGTACAGCACTGATGGCCGTACGGCGCTGACGGCGGCCAATCGTTGCGATTCCGTTTCCAAGGCTTTTCGAACGGGGCAAGCTTCCCTACAGTGGCGGCCTCAATTCACTCGTTTGGTTGACAGAGGACGACGATGGCGCAGATCGGGTTGGTGCTGGGACGCTTCCACCGCCAGGAGGCCGAGGAGATGCTGGCGGAGGCGCAGGGCGTGGCCGCCCGGCTGGGCTTGCAGATCGTCGCGGAGAACTGGGTGCCGGGTTCCATGGAAACGCCGCTGGCGGTCAAGCGGCTTCTGCGGCGCCCGGAAATCGCCGGCGTGGCTGCCCTCGGCATCATCGAGCGTGGCGAAACCTCGCACGGACTCGTCATGGGCCATGCGGTGATCAAAAGCCTGATCGACCTTCAGCTTGAGTTCATGAAGCCGGTGGGCGTCGGCATCCTGGGGCCGGACATACACCCGTCGCAGATCCCCAGCCGGGTCCGTCCCTACGCGGCGGCGGCCATCGAGGCGGTCGCCACGATGCTGAAGGACTGATGCGACAGGGCTGAACGGCGCCGCATCGACGCGTACGGCATGGCGGAACGCCGGCAAGGCCGGTTCCGCCAGCGCCGTCCCGCGCGTCGATCCGACATGAACAAAAGGTGACCCGGGATACGGTAACAGGTGTGGCGGAACAACGTCTTGGAGCCCGTTCCCCGCCGCCCGCCGCGAAGGCGGACATACACGATGTTACCGTAGAGTCCTTCCCGGCCATGTCCGCTCCGACTAAACGGAATCCCTCTGCGGTATCCGCGTCCTTATGGTCATCGGCCGACGACATCCGGCCGGTTCGCGACCGGCGCGGGGCCGTCGATTCCGGGGCCAGTTCCGGGGCCGACCAGCCGGCTGTGGCCTAAGGCCGTCGTACGGGGACGACCGGCGTTGCCCCTTTCCGCGCGACGGGAACAATCTGCAAAAAGCGCAGGCAAGGACAGCACAGGAGACCACAATGATCCGTCGTGCAGCCCCCACTCCGAAGGCCACCCGAAAGGTCGCCGTTGCGGCGGCCGTCCTCATCGGCAGCGCGCTGCTGCTGCCGGTCGCCCCGCCCGAGGCCGCGGCTCAGGGCGGAGGGACCCCCCTGAGCAACGTCGTGCCCGAAAACGCAGCGGTCACGATCCACGCCAAGATCACCGCGATCGACCCCGCCACGCGGCAGATCACCCTGACCGGCCGGTCGGGGACGCCCGTCACCGTCACCGCCGGCCCCAACGTTCGCATGGAAATGCTGAAGGTAGGCGATGTCGTCGACGCGCAGTTCTACCGCTCCGTCGCCTTCTTCGTGTCGCAACCGGGTGTTACGGCCCCCGAAAATGAGGTCGAGCAGGCCCTTGCACGCCCCGTCAACGCACCGGGCGGCGTCGCCGTGAAGGTGTCGCGGATCAGCGGCCTGATCGTCGGCATCGACCTCAGCGCGCACAGCGTCGAAATCGTCAACCCGGAAGGGGGGAGGGTCTACACGGTCGACGTGACCGATCCCGCAAGGCAGGCGGCGCTGCCCATGTTGAAGGTCGGCGACACGGTGACGGCGGTGGTCAGCGAAGCACTGGCCGTGTCGGTCCAACCAGCGAAGAAAAGCCTGTTCTGACGCCTTTTCTGACCGCGGCGGTCCAATCCAACCGGTCGCCTTTTGCCCGGCTTGGGACGGTTCGGCATCCTGCCGGCCGTTCCTGGCCGCCTTTGGCCCGCCGGCCAACCGCCGTCAGCCAGGCAAAGATGGCGGATCATCGTCATCCCGTCATCGCCAACCCTGGGACGCGTAATACTGGGCGATCCTGTCCGCCAGTTCCTTGCCCATGCGCTCCGCATCGGTCCGGACGTCGGTCCGGAAAGCCTCCGACACCGCAGCGGCGCCGGCTCCGACCGCAGCGCCCGCGGCGAGGTGCCGGCCGATCGCCCCGACGCCCATGGTCTCCGCCATGCCGGGCTTCCGGCCGCTCGTCGCCGCGCCTTCGTAGTTCACCAGCAGGAGCGGCTCCCGGCCGGGAACCTGGTACAGAAGCTGGACATCCGCCTGGACGTCGCTGCGGCCGGCGCCGAGGCCGATGATGTTGCGTTCGTTGCGGTTTCCCTCGTCGATGGAGATCAGTTGTCCCTCGACCAGAAGGTCGCGGACCGGCGCGCCCTGCGCTGGGCCCGCGGCCCGTTCCGCCAGGATGCCGCGTTTGCGAAGTTCGGTGACGACCCCGTTGGAAATGGCGCTGGCGACCTGCCGCCCGGCGGCGATTTCCTGCTCGGTCCTGGGGGTGCCTTGCGTGGCGCCGACCAGCCTTGCGCTGAGCCCGCGATCGAGCTTCACCTCGTCCGGAGAAACGGCGAGGTCGTGGACGAGCACCCGGGCGGGCGGCGGCAGGCGCGGCCCCTGATAGACCTGAGTGGCCTGCATGTCTGGCCGGACGCATGCCGTGAGCCCCCAGAGGTCTGCAAGGACAAAGGCCGCCAGGGCAGCAACGCGGCGAGTAGAGGCGGGCGATGGAGCCGGGGATGGAGGCATTGGGACGATCCTCGTTCATTGGCAACGAAGCAGCAATCGAAAGAATCGACATCGAGAGGTCGCAAAGTCGGATCGTTCATGTTCATCGTGTGGCACTGGGCACTGCCCAGAGGGGTACGGTTACATACCGTAGCCCTCTTGACGGCCATGCGGTCATCGTCGACCCCGACATGACTGATGACAGTCTGGGAGGCGGCGGTCGCTTTCGGTTTGGGTGAGCCAGTCGGTACAGCATAAGGCGGATGGCGGCGAGGGTGATCATCGTCTCGGAGACCGCGGGGGGGCCTCGTAGTCCTTGGCCAGCCGGCGTTGACACCCGAGCTTTCGATCACTCACCGGCGGGGAATGACGCCGAAGCCGGGTTCCGGTGCGCCGACGGGCGAAGAGCAGCGTCAAGTCGAGCACGGCCAAGTTGAACAGGGTGAAGAACACCCGGGCCTTGCCGCCGGGTTAACTCTCGAACAACTGTTCCATCAGCGCGGTGATGATCGTACCCTGAGGTTCCGGCATTCGGCTCTTCAAGTTTGGCGACGAGGATTACCAGGGTGAAGAAGCGCCCAGTCGTGCGGACCGCCACGCGGCTGGGTTAGCACACTGGCCAAAAATGCCAAATTTCCAGGCACCCGGTTGCGCTCCCTGATGAGCGAGGATATAAAAATGGAGAATTATCTGTATGGTTCCGCTGAAAATGACACAATTCGTGGTGGGCGCGACTATGATCTTATAAACGGTTATGATGGAAATGACACATTGTCCGGTTGGATGGGTATTTCTGACCGATTCAATACAAATACTATTGTTGGGGGAGGGGGGAGAGATACAATAATAGCAGCCCGTGGAGATTTTCTTTGGGGTGATGATCAGGCATTCCGATTTGTCTTTAACAGGGTATGGACGAGGGCGAGCAATGGCTCTCAAGGATGGTATGTCGGCGACTATAATGGTGACGGGAAAGACGACATTTTCCGCTACATGCCAGGGCGGGCAGGGGCCGAAATGTTTTTGTCGAGTGGATTTGAGTTCTTGGATTCCGGCAGTTGGACCAGTGCCGGCAGTGGCGCGCAAGGTTGGTATACAGGGGATTTCAACGGCGATGGGAAAAGTGACATTTTTCGCTACGTCCCAGGCGTCTCAGGTGCCGATATGTTTTTGTCACACGGCGTACAATTCAGCACCGCCGGTTCCTGGACGACGGCCGGGAATGACGTGAATGGATGGACCGTCGGAGATTTCGACGGGGATGGCAAGGACGACATCCTTCGCTACCAACCGGGATTGTCCGGCGCCGATGTTTTTCTTTCCAATGGGGCCAGCTTCGTTTCGTCAGGATCTTGGACGTCGGCCGGCAATGGCACGCAAGGCTGGCATGTCGGAGACTTCAACGGTGACGGGAAAAGCGACATCTTTCGCTACCAGCCGGGCGAAAGTGGCGCACAGGTGTTTCTCTCGACCGGTCGGTCGTTTGAGTATGCGGGAAGCTGGACGGCCGCAGGCACCGGCGAACACGGTTGGCGGATTGGTGATTTCAACAACGATGGGAAAGACGACATCCTGCGGGATGTAAACGGCTCAGAGGTTTTCCTGTCCGATGGTGCTTCTTTCAAGTCTTCAGGATTGTGGAGTGGTGATTCGGGTGGAGCGGAGGCTTGGTACGTGGGGAATTTTGACGGAAATCAGGGAGACGACGTCTTTCGGTACCAGCCGGGCGAAAGTGGCGCGAGCATGTTCCTGGAAATTTCACCGTTTGGCCCTGCAAGCACCGGAGCCAGAGACTCGGACACGTTTTCGTTTGGGGCCTATGGCTGGAATGGCCTGCCGCAAACCGATCTGTCCCAGACGCGGATTTTGGATTTCCAGGCGACAGGTCCGTTTCATGACGTTCTGGAATTTCGAGACGGCCTGTTCACGAGTTATGATCAGGTCATGGCCAACGCATATCAGGATGGCCCTAACGCCGTAATCACTTACATCCAGTATGAGCCGGGCGGACAAATACCCAACCGTTTGTTCCTGGAGAACGTCCGGATCTCTGATCTTACGGCGGATGATTTTCGCTTTGTATAGGGTCTGCGGGCCGGACCGCCGGAACCGGCTTCATCGTCGTCCCGCGCCGGCGGGTGGTTGGACGAACACTCGGTTGGCTCAGGCGGTGGCGGCGCTTGTCGAGGGTTCTGCGAAGAGTTGCCGGAGGTCTCCGAAACCATGGTCACCCTCGCCATGATCCGCTCCGTGCTCCACCGGCTCGCCCAATCGAACCGCAAGCGCCTGTCCCACGATGTCCTTGCCGAACAGGCAGTGATGAGCAGCCGGACCGCAGCCGAAAGATGGACGGCGGCATTCCATATTTGGTTGCGGAACGCTCAGCGGGAGAGCGCGCTGTAGACGAGGTAGACCGGGGTGGCCTTGAACCAAGCGGTGATGAACGCGCGGATGCCGTGGTCGTTGTGCGTGTTGCCGCTGTGCGACGAAGCGTTGGCGGCGGGGGAGAAGGTGGTGGTCGTCATGGTGATGTCCTCCGTTGATCTGATGGAGTGACTATAATCTGGTATACCATATACCAGATACGCAAATGCGGCAAGGCAGGAAGACCGAAAAATTACAGCTATCTCAACAATGTACTGCCCGAACGAATCGGGCTCCGAGCCCCCGCCGCGGTGCCGACGCGATTCCCCCCTTCGGGTGGGCCGTAACCCCAATGCAGGCTGCAAACCTACGATTGAGTCCGTGATCCCAGGACTCCCGTCCCTTTAGGCTTGCTCCTCTCTTGCGCCACCGCACAGCGGGATGGGATGCCGCAGCTGAGGAGTCACCAGCGTCTGGTCGCGGGCATCGCCCAGGCCATCGCACGGCACGAAACCGACGTCCGCGACGTGCTCGCGGCGGTCACGCCCGGCGGGGGAAAATCGCTGCTGCCGGTCCTCATGGGGGCGGCGCTGTTCGATGCCGGCGTGATCGACCGGGTCTGCTGGATCGTTCCGCGCGACAGCCTGCGCCGTCAAGCGGAGGAGGCCTTCGTCGATCCGCTGTGGCGGGACGCGCTCGGCCACCGCATGGCGTTGCGCGCGGCGGAGAACGGGCACGACCTGTGCCGCGGGCTTCAGGGATACATCACGACCTACCAGGCCGTCGCCGCGGCGCCCGACCTGCACCTTCAGGAATTCCGGCGGCACCGCTACCTGATCGCCATCGACGAACTGCACCACCTGCCCGCCCTGGGCGACACCGACCGCCTGACCGCGGTGGCGGAGGAGACCAGCTGGAGCCAGTCGATCCTGCCGCTTCTGGAAAGCG
>JAEZPL010000408.1 GCA_023413605.1 Pseudomonadota bacterium | reverse complement strand
GGGCCGCCCTGTGGCAGGTCGGCGACAAGGACCGGGATGGCAACGTGGTTCATGGGGATGTCGTAACCCACAGCGCGCGCAACTGCTTCATCCGCAGCGAGGAAGGGCAACTGACCGCCGTCGTCGGGCTGGACGACGTGGTGGTGGTCAGCACCGGCGACGTGGTTCTGGTCGCGGCCCGCGACGAGGTGCAGGACGTGAAGGCCCTGGTCGAGCGCCTGCGGCGGGATGGCCGGACGGAACCCGTCACGCACCGCCTCGTCCACCGCCCGTGGGGCTCCTTCCAGTCCATCCACGCCGGGGAGCGTTTCCAGGTCAAGTGCCTGACGGTCAAGCCCGGTGCACGCCTGTCCTTGCAGAAGCATTACCACCGCGCCGAACATTGGGTGGTGGTGAAAGGCACCGCGCTGGTCACCCGCGATCAGGAGGAACTGCTCGTTTACGAGAACCAGTCCGTCTACCTGCCGATAGGCACGGTGCACCGCCTGGAGAATCCGGGGAAGGTGCCGCTGCATCTGATCGAGGTGCAGTCCGGTTCCTACCTGGGCGAAGATGACATCGTTCGGATCGAGGACACCTACGGCAGACATTGAATTGGACGGCATCAGTCGAACCGGGGACAAGCCGGGCGATCGTGATGGGGGAGGGCAGGCCGTTTGCCCTCCCATGTTTCCCCATATTCATTATATGCGCCGGAACTGAAATCGGCCGCGTCCGTTGTGAAGACATATGCTCCCGTGATCGCCTATGCGATTCCGCAGTGCAGCATCAATCATGCGTATGTCACGGCCGCCCTCCTCCTCAAAACGGAGAAGGCCGCTGCAAGCGGCAGCGTGTCCTTCGGCGCTGGAAGCGGTACGGATTCCAATCTCCCTACGCCCTCCCCCCTCATCAAAGTGCGCATTTACGGATTGTCCGTTGTTGCGTATCCTCGCAAGTCATAAGGCAATGTGCGCAAACATTCATGACGAATGCAGAAGGAACGGTCTGCTTTGAATGATTCAAGCGCAGAACGCCTGGGGAGGAAAATCAATCTGAATGACTGGCGGGAGCAGTCCTGTTCGTCTGTTCTGATCGAATGCATTGGGAATAGTCTTTCTGTGTACGGCTATCCACTGGAAGCCGAGGGGAATCAGGAAGAGACGATGCGAAAGACAGAACGCAGCATGCCAACATTTCGGGCCGCTGTGCAGGGCGCAGGATTGCCAAACGGAGGGAGCAGAATGACGAACAACGGCACAGCCCATCCTGCACTCACCCTGGTGTTTGCGGACGAAAACAGCCTGACACGAGACTGCTTTGCCATCAGTCTCAGCACCTTGGACACGAAGATCACCGTCCATCCCGTGCCATCGTTGGCCGATGCGGCGCGGATGTCGGACCAGATCGCGCGTGTGGATGCGGTGCTCTACAACATTGGATCGGACGCCGAACTGACGCCCGACGTGACGACCGCGATCGAGGAAGCCGCCGCCGCGTTCCATCCGGCGCCGCTGATCATCATTTCCGATCATGACGATATCGAAATGATTTTGGATTGCCTGCGCCTGGGCATTCGCGGCTACATCGTGGCGAGCCTGGGGCTGGGCGTGGCGCTGGAGGCCATCCGCCTTGTGGTCGCGGGCGGAACCTTCATTCCGGCCACATCGCTCCACAAGCTGACCAACCCGACGGTGCCGCGCCCCGTCGCCGCGGCGCCCAGCCCGGCGCAGGACAGCATCGGCGGCCTGACCCCGCGCGAAATGGCCGTGCTGAACTGCCTGCGCGAAGGAAAATCGAACAAGATCATCGCCTACCAGCTCGGCATGTGTGAGAACACGGCCAAGGCGCACGTGCGCAACGTTCTGAAGAAGCTGGGCGCAACCAATCGCACCGAGGCTGCCTATCTCGCCCACACCAAGCTTTCCGGCGAAGGCATGCTGGCGAAGGTGGCCAACGGCCGATAGGCGACACCATGAAACGAACCGGTGCTCCCGCGGGTTGAAGGGTCGAAAGAACCACCGTGGGAGGGCCGGACATGGCGTCACAGTCTCGCCATCAGGGCGGCGGCAGGAAAAAGGCCGACGAACAGAAGGACGTCGTCGAGCGCGTCATGCACGAATTCAAGCATGGCGACCTCGAAACCCATGGGCGCACCGTCAAGGACCGGAAGCAGGCGATCGCCATCGCGTTGCGCGAGGCCGGCGCGTCCAAACACGAGACCGCGAAGAAGAACCGCGAAAATCTGAAGCGCACCCGGGAACGCGAAGGCCAGGGCGAACAGGCCGGCGGAACGGCATCGGGCGATGAACCGTCCCGCGCGGACCTCTATGCCGAGGCCAGGCGGCGCAACATTCCCGGCCGCTCGAAGATGAGCAAGGGTGAGTTGAAGCAGGCGCTGCACAGCGCGTGAGGACGGCGGCGGTCCGCAAGGACGCCGCCTTTCTCCCGTCCGGTGTGGCGGCGGTCGTTGCCGAAGGCGACGCTCCCTTTCCTTATTTCGAGTGCGCGCCCATGGCTTCCCGCATTGAGGATTACGCCCTTCTCGGCGACTGCGAAACCGCAGCCCTGGTGTCCCGTGAGGGCTCAATCGACTGGCTGTGCTGGCCACGCTTCGACTCCGACGCCTGCTTCGCCGCTCTGCTGGGCACGCCGGAGAACGGGCGGTGGCTGCTGCGTCCGCTGGATCCCGACGCGCGCACGACCCGCCGCTACCGCGACGGCACGCTGATCCTGGAGACGGAGTTCGAGACGGCGGAGGGCGCCGTCACGCTGTTGGACTTCATGCCGCCGCGCGGGCAGGCGTCCGACGTGGTGCGCATCGTGCGGGGGCTGCGCGGGCGGGTGCACATGCGCATGGACCTGACCATCCGCTTCGGCTACGGCTGCAACGTGCCGTGGGTGTCGCGGATCGCGCCGCACACGCTGCGCGCCGTCGCGGGGCCGGACATGGTAACGTTGCGCTCGCCCGCCTTCTTCCACGGCGAAGGGCTGAACACCGTCGCCGACTTCACGGTGGGGGAGGGCGAGAGCGTCCCCTTCGTGCTGACCTATTCCCCCTCCCACCTGCCGCCGCCGGAGCCGGTGGATCCGGAACTGGCTTTGGAGGATACGCAGCAGTTCTGGGACGACTGGTCCCAGCGCTGCGCCTACCAGGGCGAATGGCGGGACGCGGTGGTCCGTTCGCTGGTCACGCTGAAGGCACTGACCTACCGGCCGACCGGCGGCATTGTCGCCGCCGCCACGACATCGCTGCCGGAGCGGTTGGGCGGCGTGCGCAACTGGGACTACCGTTATTGCTGGCTGCGCGACGCCACGCTGACCCTGCTGGCCCTGGCCAACGCCGGCTATTACGATGAGGCGCGGGACTGGCGGGAATGGCTGGTGCGCGCCGTGGCGGGCAGCCCGAACCAGATCCAGGTGATGTACGGCATCGGCGGAGAACGGCGCCTTCATGAATGGGAGGTTCCGTGGCTTCGTGGCTATGAGGGTTCCTCGCCCGTGCGCATCGGCAACGGGGCCGCGGGGCAACTCCAACTCGACATCTATGGGGAGTTGATGGACGCCGCCTATCAGGCGCGCCAGGGCCACATCGGCGGCACCGATCAGTCGTGGCGCCTGCAATGTGCGTTGCTGAACCATTTGGAAACGGTGTGGGACCGGCCCGACGAAGGGATTTGGGAGGTGCGCGGCGAGCCGCGCCACTTCACCCATTCCAAGGTCATGGCCTGGGTCGCGGTCGACCGCATGGTGAAGTGCGTCGAGCGGTTCGGCCTGGAAGGGCCCGTGGATCGCTGGCGGGCGCTGCGCGACGCCATTCACAAGGACGCGTGCGAGAGGGGCTACTCACCCGTCCTGAACAGCTTCGTCCAGTATTATGGGGCGGAGCATGTCGATGCCAGCCTGCTGTTCCTGCCGATGGTCGGGTTCCTGCCCTTGGACGATCCGCGCATTCGCGGCACGATCGCCGCCATCGAACGGGAGCTGATGTCCGACGGCCTCGTTCTTCGCTACCGGTCGGAGGAAACCGACGACGGATTGCCGAACGGGGAAGGCGTGTTCCTGGCCTGCACCCTGTGGCTCGCCGACGTCTATGTGCTGCAGGGACGGCGCGAGGAGGCGGTGCAGCTGTTCGAGCGCGTGCTGGCGCTCCGCAACGACCTGGGCCTGCTGTCCGAGGAATACGACACGAAGGAGCGGCGGCTGGTCGGCAACTTCCCGCAGGCCTTCTCCCACATCGCGCTGGTCATCACCGCCCACAATCTGGCGCGTGGCGTCCAGCCGGCGTGGCAGCGGATGGACGGGGAGGATTGAGCACCCGCCCTCGCAGGAGGGGTGATGCGGTCGGCGCATGAAGGATTCCATGATCGGCCGGCCGTATCACCCCTTCGGACATGGCTGTGCCATGTGCTGTCGGGTTTGAACCGAAGGCGTTTGATGGAACCCATCAAACGCCTTCGGTAGGACGGGTGCTGCGCGCGCTCGGCCGAAAGCGTCCTCGGCGGGGCCACTCACGTCGCGGTGGACGGCACCGGGGTGGTGGCCTCGGTGGCGGCTCGGTCCTCGGCGGGGGCCGGATCGAGGGGAATGACCGGGCAGCTGGCCTGGGAGGGGCCGGTGACGACGTCGAAATCGAAATCCAACATGATGTGACCTCCGGTTCGTGTGGGAGGCCGCGTCGAATTCAGGCGGGTGATTTGCGTGCACCGGGTGCTGGAAAAGCAAAAGCCGCCTTGGTTCGGGCGGCTTCGGGTGCAACGTGTTCGTGCGTGACCTCAGACCGCCGGAATGTACCAGCGGTACCAAAATCGGCCCGTAAGGGCGCAGGAGGTGGAGCGCACGATCGACATGACGCCTTGTTACACCGGAACGCACCTCCGGCGCAAGCCCCTCTCCTTCCGGGGAGAGGGGTTGCCGCGAACCGGGTCCGGCGTCAGCGGGATCCGGTGCCCATGCGCGTGGTGCTGGCGGTGGTGGTGCCGGTGGTCCCGGCCGTGCCGCTCATGCTGCTGGTGCCGCTCGTGCCGAGCCCCGCCATGGCCGACGCTCCGGCGGTCGTGCCCGAGCCGCCATGCGTGTGGTGGCGGACGCGCAGGTTGTTCTGAACGTGGCGGACGCCGGAAATCGTTTCGACCACGTTCTCGGCACGGCGCTTGGCACGGCGGTCGTCGACGGTGCCGGACAGCGTGACTTCGCAGTTGCTGACCGTGATGTCGATCTCCGACGCGTCGATGTAGGGGTCGTCGGTCAGGCGGTCGCTGACATCCTCGCGAATCCGGTCGTCGGAGCGGGTGTAGCCGCGCGGGCCGCGGCCACGGTGATGCTGTGCACCCGCGTCGCCCCGCCGGGCGTCCATCTCGCGCCGCCGCGCCGCGTCGTCATCGCCGAACCAGGACGCCATCTCGTCCCCGGCCCGTTCGAAGTAGCCGCGATCCTCGTTCCGGCCTCCATAGTCCTGGCTTCCATGGCTCTGGCCCGCATAATACCGGTCGCGGAAACCGCGGTCATCATAGCCGTCCCGGTATTCCTGGCGCCGGCCATAGTCCGAATCCCGGTAGCCGGATCCGCGTTGGCCGCCGTAGCCCGAGCGGCCATAATCGGATTGTCCATACTGGGAACGGCCATAATCGGAGCGGCCAAAGCCGCCATGCATGCCGCGCGATCCGAAGTCCTGGCCGTAGTCGCCGCGTGCCTCGTCGCCATAGCCGTAGTCGCGGGACCGGTCGTCCTGTGATCCGTAGCCCTGGCCATATCCCTGGCCATAGGAACCGCGCTCCCGCCCCTCGGACTGGCGCCAATAGTCGCGGCCGTAGTCGTAGCCTTCGCGGCCATGGCCTTCGTAGCCGTAGCCGGGATGGCGGCCGCTCATGCTGTCGCGGCCTTCGCTGCGCCAGCGGTCGCGGTCGTCGTCACGGCGGTAGTCCTGGTCGTTTCTCCACCGGCTTTCGTAATCTGCCATGATGGGATACTCCCCCGTTTCTGACATTGCCCGTTTTTCGGACATGCGCAAACAACAGGACGGGTGGAAAAGGGTCGCGATGGGCCGGCGGGACGCGGCTCCTCACGGTGATCGTGCCAAGTGTCGACCTGATCGTTCACGCGCCGGCTTTGTCGAACGTCTTGGTTGTGCGGCCATGACCGTAAAACCACAAAGAGATGACCCATGCCTGCCAAACTGATGTCGACGGATGGAGCGACCGAACTCGTGAACTTCGACGGCGCGACCCAATTGAATTCGCGCGAAGCCCTGTGCGTCTATCTGAAGAATTTTGACGCCTACAAGCTGTATACCAGCCAGGCGCTGGCCGACACCGCGTCGCGGACCACCATCGCGGCCCGCGACGCGGGGGTGCCCGTCGTGCGCGATGCGAAGGCGGTGTACGAGGCCAGGTATGTGGACGCCACGGGCAAGGCCACGCGCGTGTGGGTTCTGCAATCCGAACGCCAGATCGGCCAGTTCTTCCAATTGGCCAAGCAGGGGCAGGTCTCGTCCCTGACCAAGACGATCAAGGCCAACGGCGCGGAGGCCATCGCCCGCTCCATCCGCGGGTTCGAACAGGCCCGGGACTACAAGCTGACCGACCCGCAGGGCTTCTTCGATCCGGCCCAGGGGATGCCGGTCCGCTTCATGGACATCCACACCGGCGCCAACCCCGATCCCCGCCTTCAGGAAATGATCGACGCGCTGAAGGCGAAGTGATCGGCCGGCCGCATCACCCTTTCTCACAAGGCTGCGCCATGTGCTGCCGGGTTTGAACCGAAGGCGTTTGATGGAAGCCATCAAACGCCTTCGGTATGAGAGGCTTGGCCATTCGGTGCGATGGGGCCGCGCCGCCCGAATGGCCTTCCACGTTCGGCCCGCACACACATTTGTGAATGGCCTTTGGCCTTCGGCGACCCAACATTCGGGCTGAGACGGGATTGTTGGGGGAATTCAGCCTGATGGCCGCCACCATGCTTGCAGACGCCATGCATACTGGGGCGAAGTTCGCCGATCCCGATTGGACCGCGAAGGGCGAACGCCGGGCGAGCGTGCCGCTGTCGCGGCTGGAGACGCTGTGGTTCAACACCGGCAGCCTGTGCAACATCACCTGCGGCCACTGCTACATCGAATCAAGCCCGCAGAACGACCGGCTGGCCTATCTGGAACCGGTGGACATCGTCCCCTTCCTGGACGAGATCGAGCGCGACGGCCTGCCGGTGCGGGAGATCGGCTTCACGGGCGGCGAGCCCTTCCTGAACCGCCGCATGCCGGAATTGGCCGACCTGTGCCTCGCCCGCGGATTCGAGGTGCTGATCCTGACCAACGCCATGCGCCCGATGCAGCGTCCGGCCGTCCGCGCCGCCCTGCTGGCGTTGCGGGACCGCTACGGAGCCCGGCTGCGGCTGCGCGTCAGCCTGGACCATCACAGCGCGGCGCTGCACGACGCGGAGCGCGGGGCCGGCAGTTTCGGGAAGACGATGACCGGCCTGCACTGGCTGGCGCGCGAAGGCTTCGCCGTCGCGGTGGCCGGGCGCACCCGCTGGGGCGAGGCCGAGTCCGACCTGCGCGCGGGCTTCACCCGCCTGTTCGCGGAGCGCGGCCTGTCCCTGGACGCCGCCGACCCGCACGCGCTGCTGCTGTTCCCGGAGATGGACGAGAGCGCCGAGGTGCCGGAGATCACCACGGCCTGCTGGGGCATCCTGAACCTGAAACCGGAGGCGATGATGTGCGCCACCAGCCGCA